>CAYVTK010000097.1:0-4429 GCA_964454465.1 uncultured bacterium
GATTATAGGAGATGCTTATAATACTTTTGAACTGAAAGAAGGAGAATATTCTATTCCTAAAGCAGCGAAATTATCAGGAGCATATCCAAATCCATTTAACCCTGTTACAAATATAACATATTCCCTTACTGAAGGACAGAATATTAAATTGTCTGTTTATGATATTATGGGAAGAGAAGTTCAGGTTTTAGAAAATGGTTTTAAAGATAACGGGGAACATTCAGTTGACTGGAATGCTTCAGGTTTTGCTAGTGGTATATATTATATACAGATTACAGCAGGTGGTGTAGCTGATAATCAGAAAGTAATGCTTATTAAATAGCAATAGTTGATTAGCGAGATTCTTTAAAATATCCTTATATATAAGTAATGATAAGGTGATGTTGTGCTATTAAATAAGATAATATTGAAATATGTATTTATATTGACTTTGGTGGGTCTCTTGTTCCCCTCAACAAGAGACTGTCCGGATGGTTTTGTCCCTAACTCTTTAATTGATGGAGATGAAAACGCTCCTGACTGTATTCCAGAAATTTTTTTATATACTCAATCTAGTACCCAAGCTTTTTATTTTTTTAAATTTGCATCAATAAATCAAATTTCCTTAGATGATCATGATTGGGTAGTAGCCTTTAATGGCGATGTTTGTGTTGGTGCTAGACGGTGGTTTATTTCTTCTTGTGGTAATGGAATATGTGATCTTCCTATTATGGGTAATGATGATGAGGATTATTCGCAGGGATATATGCAGGATGGGGGCATTCCAACATTCAAAATTTATGATTCTTCCGAGAACATTTTTTATAATGCAGTTGCATCAGAGGATATTCCATGGGAGGATAATAGCCTTGTTGTTCTTGATTATATCAATGTATTCCCTGACTGTGCAAATATTTTAGGTGGAGATGCAGAATTTGATGCATGTGGTGTATGTAATGGTGAAAATGTAGATATAGGTTGTGATGATATATGTTTTAGTGGTTTAGAATTTGATGTATGTGGTGTGTGTGATGGTAATAATGAAGATCAGGATTGTGCTGGTGAATGTTTTGGTGATGCCTTAGAAGATAATTGTGGTATATGTGATAATGACCCCGTAAATGATTGTGTGCAAGATTGTGCAGGTGTTTGGGGTGGTAATGCTGAGTATGATAATTGTGGTGTATGTGATGGAAATAATACAGATCAAGATTGTTTTGGTGTATGTTTTGGTGAAGCTATCATTGATGAATGTGGGATATGCGGAGGTGATAACTCTGAATGTAATGCTCCTTCAGCTAATGATCAAACTATAGAAGTAGTAGAAGATACTTCCTATAATTTCACTATTAATGCAGAAGATCCAACTGGTGATTTTCTAGAATTAATTATTATATCTGGTCCATTTTATGGTACGTTAGATACTAATATAGAACTTAGTGTAACCTATACTCCAAATATTAATTATAATGGTTCAGACTATATTATATATAAAGTGACTGATGGAGCATTTGAATCTAATCTCGCTGAGATTAGCATTACAGTTATAGATGTATCGGACCCTCCTGAGGTATCTGATATTTATGTGGATGTATTAGAAGATGATACAATTTTTATAGATTTAATTGCTAATGATTTAGATTCAGAAGATGAAGATTTAGAATTTTTTATTGTAGAAGGCCAAGGGCCATATCATGGAACTTTAACTGAAGATAGGGCAACGGCAACATACCTTTATACTCCAGCTGAAGATTATTTTGGCCTTGATCAATTTATGTTTGAAGTTGCTGATGAATCTGGTGAAACTAGCCAGGCTACGGTATATATTGATGTAATAAATGTAAATGATGCTCCTATTGCACAAACATTTGATATGAGAGTGAATTATTTTGCTAATAATGAGACATTTATTGATTTTAATTCTGAAATTAGTGATATTGATGGAGATGTATTATCAATAAGAACGGTTCCTCCTTCTCCTGGAATTAATTTAATAACAGTGCTTCAAAATGAATTAATAGCCACAGAAATAGAACATATTTATGAATATAGTCCTCCTGAAGGAGGATTTGATATATTGCTTTATAAAGCAAATGACGGTTTCGCAGACTCGAATATTGAACTTGCTATTTGGGATGATCAGCCAGATGCCAATAGAACAATCCCACTTGCTTTAAATGATGAGGTTACAATAGAAGAGGACAATCCATTAGAAATATCATTTTTCGTTTTTGATGAAGATGGATCTATTGATAATCTTCCTACTATTAATCTAATAGAATCTCCTGAAAATGGAGAGTTAGGACCATTTTCTGATGGTAATGCTGTTGCTGAAGATGATGGTTTGGTTGTTGAGTGGACGGCATTATATACACCAAATGCAAATTATTCAGGAGATGATAATATTACATTTTCAGTTACAGATGATAATGGACAAATATCTGAAGAAGATGGAATCATAAGTATTACTATAAATGGAATAAATGATGCTCCAGTTTTATCAGAAATTGAAGATATTACTTTTAATGAAGATGAATCAGATAATATAATGACGATATTAGCAACTGATGTAGATAATGTTGATTTAATATTTAGTATATCTGGTGATGATTTAGAGGGTGATATAACAATCACTGAAAATGAAGGATTAACTTTTAATATTAATACCGAACCTAATACTTATGGGAGTATGACTTTTATAGGAGTAGTTAGCGATGGACAATTAACTGATTCACAAACTTTTACAGTAACTGTCCTCCCAGTAAATGATGCTCCTATTCTTGAATCCATAGGAGATAGAGAATTCAATGAAGATTCATCCCTTAATTTTTTGTTATCAGCATTTGATATTGAAGGCGATCTATTAACATATAGTATAACATCTGGTACTAATATTTCAGCTGATTTAGTTGGAAATGATTTAACATTTAATCCAGATCCAGATTTTAATGGAAATGAGAACTTCACTGTAACTATCAATGATGGGGAATTAGATACATTTGAAACATTTAATGTAATAATAAATCCTATTAATGATGCTCCTATTATTAATTCTATTTCTCCCAATCAAATAGATGCAAATGATGGATATAATTATTCTATGGATATAATAGATGTAGATGGAGATGATTTAATATATACCCTTATTGGAAATCCAGTAGGTATGGATAACGATAATGAAGTTATTTCTTGGATTGATATCCCTGAGGATATATTCTTTGTAGAATTTGTGATTTCTGTTTCAGATGGAAATATTACAGTATATGAAAATATAGCATTAACAATAATACAATCTTATGATTGTGCTGGAGTTCCGAATGGAATATCATTAGAAGATTGCCTTGGTATTTGTGATGGTAGTGCCGTATTAGATATATGTGGTATATGTGAAGGAGATAATTCATCTTGTTCTGGATGTATGAATGAAAGCGCATGTAATTATAATCCAAATGCTCTAGTTAGTGATGGGAGCTGTGAATTTGCAGAGTATTATTATGATTGTAATGGAGATTGCCTAGATGATGATGATGAAGATTTAATATGTAATCAATTAGAGGAAGATGGATGTACAGATTCAGAGGCATGTAATTATGATGTATATGCAACAGATGATGATGGATCTTGTTTATATGATGATTGTTTTGGTGAATGTGGTGGTAGTGCCATTGAAGATGAATGTGGCGTATGTGATGGTGATGGTATCCCAGATGATGCATGTGACTGTGATGGTAATATAGAGGATTGTGCGGGTGAGTGTGGTGGTAGTGCTGTTGAAGATGAGTGTGGTATATGTAATGGTGATGGTATTGCAGATGGTGCATGTGACTGTGATGGTAATGTAGAGGATTGTGCAGGTGTATGTGGTGGTAATGCAGTAGAAGATTGTACTGGCGAGTGTGGTGGATTGGCAATTGAAGATGATTGTGGTATATGTGAAGGACCGGGTTTTAGCCAATGTGATAATGGCGTTTATGTTTGTAATTTATCTGAATGTATAGGAGGCTGTCCAGAAGGACTTGTAGCAAATCCATACTATACCGGAAATCCAGGACAAGACCCATGTTATCCATCTTCTTTTATTTATGCAGCATCCCCTCAACAAGGATTTTATTATTTTATGCAGGTAACATTAGATGATCAGCAAATTGGTCCTAATGATTGGGTTGGAGCCTTCAATGGAGATGTATGTGTTGGAACAAGACAATGGGGAGCTTGTGGTGGTGATGCATGTGACGTTCCTGTGCTAGGTTATGATGGAAGTGATTTTACTACAGGATATATGCTCCCTGGAGACGTTCCATCTTTTAAAATATATGATAGTTCAGAGGGTTTATATATTGATGCAATTTCTAGTCAATATATTCCCTGGTATGCTCAGATGACCCCTCTAATTGATTTATTATATGGATATAGTTGTGATAATATTGCTGATGGAGCATGTGATTGTGAT
>CAYVTK010000098.1:0-4413 GCA_964454465.1 uncultured bacterium
ATTCAGAAACTATTTTTTTTAATTCTTCTTTAGATATATATTCCATATTATATGCGACTTCTTCAATACAAGATATTTTAAGCCCTTGACGTGCTTCAATATAAGATATGAAAGTACTTGCTTCAAATAAACTGTTGGGCTTCCCTGTATCAAGCCAAGCGACTCCTCTACCTAATAAATTAACTTTTAGTTTATTATTATTAAGATAAATTTTATTTATATCTGTTATTTCTAACTCCCCCCTTTTAGAAGGTCTAAGAGTTTTAACATAATTTATTACAGAATTATCGTATATATACATACCTGGAATAGCATAATTTGATTTTGGACTCTCAGGTTTTTCTTCAATACTAATAACATTATAATCAGAATCAAATTCAACAACACCATATCTTTCAGGGTCATTAACTGGGTAACCAAAAACTGTAGCTCCATCTATAGAACTTTCAATTATTTTTCTAATTGGATCTAAAAATCCATGACCATAAAATATATTATCCCCTAATATTAATGTAACATTATCATCAGCAATATATTCTTTAGATACATTGAAGGCATCAGCTATCCCTTTTGGAGATTCTTGAACAGCATAGCTTATTTTTATACCTATTCTTTTTCCATCTCCTAACAATAACTTAAAAGATTCTAAATCTTCAGGGTTAGTAATAATTAAGATATCCTTTATATTAAGCAACATTAATGTAGATAAAGGGTAATAAATCATAGGTTTATCATAAATTTGCAACAACTGTTTATTAACCACTTTTGTAAGTGGATACAATCTACTACCTCTTCCTGCTGCTAGAATTATCCCTTTCATACTAAAAAATCCCTATTACTTAAATACCAATCAATTGTACGCAAAATACCATCTTCAAAAGATATACTTGAATTCCAACCTACATGTTCCTTTATTTTATTATTATCTATGGAATATCTAAAATCATGGCCAGGTCTATCTTCGACATATTCAATTAAATCTAAATATCCTAAACCATTTTTCCTTTTTATTCTGGTATTCATAATATCACAAATACTAGTAATAATATCTAAATTTTTAAGTTCATTATTAGAACCTATATTATAGCTTTCTCCAATTTTACCTTTTCTTAAAAGCTCATATATAGCACTACAATGGTCCTCAACATATATCCAATCCCTTATATTCATTCCATTTCCATAAACAGGTATTTTAGTTTCATTTAAACAGCTTTTGATTACTAATGGCACTAATTTTTCAGGGAATTGAAATGGACCATAATTATTAGAACAATTGGTTATTATAGAAGGGAAGCCATATGTTCTAAACCATGATGAAATCAAGTGATCTGATGAAGCTTTAGATGCTGAATATGGAGAGCTAGGGTTATAAGGGCTATCCTCTGTAAAACTTTTTTCTTCCAATTCTAAGCTTCCATAAACTTCATCAGTTGAAATATGTAAAAATCTGAATACTTTTTTTTGTTTTCCCTTAAGAGATCTAAAATACTCATTAGTTTTTTTTAACATATTAAATACTCCAACAATATTTGTATTAACAAATTGATCAGGAGCATTAATAGAATTATCTACATGAGATTCAGCTGCAAAATTCACTACATATGTTGGTTGAAAATCACACAAAATATTAGCAACTAGAATATTATCACAAATATCCCCTTTGATAAATTTATATCTTGGATTATTGTCTATATTCCTCAGAGAGTTAAAAGAAGCAGCATAAGTTAGTTTATCTAAATTAAGAATTTGATTATGAGTTTTCAATAATTGTTGAATGATGAAATTTGATCCAATAAAACCTGAACCTCCTGTAACAAGTATTTTGGTAATATCATTCTCCATTTTTATAATAGACCTTTATTTTTTCTTATCATCCATTCTATAATCAAAAATAATAAAATAATAAACCAAAATAACTG
This sequence comes from uncultured bacterium, assembly GCA_964454465.1. Lineage (GTDB taxonomy): Bacteria > Fidelibacterota > Marinisomatia > SCGC-AAA003-L08 > D37C17. Next base: position 1,920 of record CAYVTK010000098.1, read on the forward strand.
GAAATTAAAAATCAAATTTTCCTTTAATTCAAGCTCAAAATATCTATTAGATGCCATAGAATTTATATAATTATTAAATTTATCTAGATTAAAGTAACTACCCGCATAATTTAGAGAAATATTCTCTAAAATTTCTTTATTTAATCCAATATTTTTTATTTCAATATCTAAATCTTTAATAGAAAAATCGCTTTTATTGCTTATAATATTAGAACTATTGTTATAGTTGCTTTTCACTTGAATAAAATATTCACCTGCATAATCTATTTTAATATTACATTGATATAAATCATCTAATAAAAGATCACAGTCAACAATTTCTGATTGGATAGAGCCATCTCTATTATATAAATATATATTCATTCCATCATATCTAACAGTATTATCATCAATTTCTAAATACAAATTGAAATTTTGATTTATATAATAAGTATCCTCATCAGTATAAATATTCACTGCAGGTTTATCAAATCCAAAAATAACTTTTTTTAATAAAGATGTGATTAAAAAAGTCAAATTATCATCTTTGTATATTTTTAATGTTTCATTTGAAATTTTTGTAAGATTTGGGATAAAAACAAATAGATTATCATTATGATAATCTATTATTGTATTATTTTTATTATTATAAACAGTTGATTTTCCCCTATTGTTTAAAACATATTTCTGCTGATTAATAGGAACTATTTTATCAACTATACTTTTTATCTTGTCATCAGAATGGATAGAACTTGATTTTACATCAATCATATTATCATTTGAAAAAGCATAATCCCAATTTGATAAAAATTTATTATAAATTTTATAATCATTTGCTTTAGAAGGACCTTGGAAAAAAACTATATTTTCATATTCAGATATATTAGACTTATCAATATAAATTAAATCCTTGTCATCTACTGGAAAACTATCAAATATAAAAAGATCATATTCTCTATAATCAAAATCATCTAGTGGAGATTCAGAAAATTTATATATATGAGTTAAATCTAGATTAGACTCTTCTTGAATTAAATTTTTAATATACTTTGTATTTTGAGATAATCTACCCGATAATAATAAAATTTTTTTCTTATTTAAATTATTTGATTTTACCCTTAAATAATTATAATTATTATTTCTATACAGTTCATTTTTAAGATGTTTTATATAAATAATATTGTTATTTGATAACTTCTCTTTAGAAATGGCTAAATTATGAAAAAAAAGGGCGTTATCTTTAGGAATATCAATATATTTTAAAATTCTACTAGACAATTTACTGTTTGATAAAATAATTGGAATATTATTATACTTATAATTAGTATTTGAAGATATTTGGCATTTTATGTAAATACTATCTTCTGTAATCTTAGCTACAGCAATACTATCTATTGATAAGTCTTCTTCTGATTTAGAGACACCAACTCCAAATATATTAATTATTGAATTTTCATTTTTTACATCAAAATCAATAAGGTTGTAATTTTGCATTCCATCACTAACAATAGCATATTCATCTGAATTTAAAGAATTAATTAATCTTGCTACTTTATTCAAATCCGTAGAATTATCCATAAAATCAATTTTAGATGTATTTTTTGCATATCGCACACTATCACCAAAAAGATAAATTTTAAAATTAATATTATTACTTATAAGATTTTTTTCAGCTAAATCAATTTTACTTTTAAAATCATCTATATTATAAGAATATGACATACTTTTAGAATTATCTAAAAATACACTAACTTCTTTATTTCTAAAAATTGTTCTATTTTTAGAAAAGGATGGTCGTATGAAAATTAATAATAATAATAATAATGTTGCAGATTTAAGAAAAATTAAAATATATCGTATGTTTTTCTCTTGATTTTCTATTCTTTTATAATATACATATATTCCAAATAAAAAAACAGGAAGTACAAATAAAAAAAAATAAGATGCTATAACAGGATTAAATTTAATCATCCGATATATGCTTATATACTATATTAGGATTTGCTTCAATATTAAGTTTTGAAAATTCATTGTTTTTAAACTTTAGGTAACCTGCCATGGCTATCATTGCTGCATTGTCAGTACAATATTGTATATCAGGAAATTTTACTTTCAGACCGTATTTCATTTTTAAAGATTCAGTAGTTTTCCTGAAGTATAAATTTGCTGAAACTCCACCTACAATGCTAATATCATATATCTTATAGTGTTTAAAGACTCTTTCTAATTTAATTAAAAGAGATTTTATAATCGCATGCTGATATGAAGCAGCTAAATCAGGTAATGAATATTCTCCAGATTCATCTAATTCCTTTTTTTTATATAATAATGCTGTTTTTAAACCACTAAAGGAAAAATTAAATCTATTTGATTTAACCTCAGGTATAGTAAATGAATATTTTTGAGGATTTCCATTTATTGCTTTTTTTTCAATTTCAGGCCCTCCTGGATAGTTAAGGCCTAATATCCTTGCTCCTTTATCAAATGCTTCTCCAGCAGCATCATCAACTGTATT
>CAYVTK010000099.1:0-4374 GCA_964454465.1 uncultured bacterium
GAGCAGGCTGCTAAAGTTTTATATAATATTAAAATATCTAAACTTGGAAACTTAGATGATAATGAAAAAGAGAAAATATATCAGAAGATTAAAGATAATTACGATCAACAATCAAATGTTTTTTATGGTGCTGCTAGAATGTGGTTTGATGAGGTTATTAATCCTACTGATACACGTTATGTTCTTATTAGAGCTTTAGAAAGTATATCAAGTCAGGATTATGTAGAACGGGCTAATTATGGGGTTTTTCAAGTTTAATGAAACGTATTAGAATAGCTAATGGACAAGGTTTTTGGGGTGATAGCGTAGATGCTCCAGTTAATTTGATTAATTATGGAAATATAGATTACTTAACTCTTGATTATTTGGCAGAGGTCACTATGTCTATTATGCAACGTCAAAAAAATAAAGACCCTGAAAATGGAGGGTATGCTACAGATTTTGTAAAGCTTGTAGATTCTAATATTAATAAGATTTTAAAGAATAATATAAAAATTATTGCAAATGCAGGAGGTGTGAACCCTGATGCATGTAAGAAAAAATTATTAGAAGTTGCAAAAAAAAATAATTTAGATTTAAAGGTTGCGGTTGTTAAGGGAGATGATATTTATAGTAATATAGATAATTTTATTAAAAAAGGAGAGAATTTTAAGAATTTATATACAGGTGAATCTATTTCTAAAATAAAAAAATCTATTTATTCGGCTAATGTTTATATTGATAGCTTTTCTGTAGCTAAAGCTCTTGAAACTGGAGCTGATATTGTTTTATGTGGAAGGATATCAGATCCTGGTCTTGTTGTTGCTCCATGTATTTATGAATTTGGTTGGTCTAGAATGGAATTTGATAAGTTGGCTTCTGCAACGGTTGCAGGTCATATTATTGAATGTGGAGCACAATGCACTGGTGGAAATTTTTCAAGATGGATGGATGTAAAGTCTTTAAATGATATCGGTTATCCTATTGCTTCTGTTAATGAAGATGGGTCATTTGATATATCAAAGCCTGATAATACAGGTGGAATTGTGAACAGATTTACAATCTCAGAACAGATTTTATACGAATTAGGGAACCCTAAACATTATATATCTCCTGATGTTTGTGTTGATTTTACAAGTTTTAATTTAGATGAAATTTCTGATAATGTTGTAGCTGTAAAAGGTGTAAAGGGTTTTTCTCCTACAGATACCTATAAAGTTTCTATATCTTATTTTGATGGCTATAAAGCTTCTGGTCAATTGACTGTTTCTGCTCCTTATGCATTAAGGAAGGCTCAGAAGTCAGCAGAGATTATATGGAAAAATCTTAATGATCTTAATATTAAATATGATAAAACTTCAACAGAATTTTTAGGTTTGTCATCATGCCATAAGTCTTTAGCTGTTCTTCCTGATATAGTGAATGAAATCGTTTTAAGATTAGGAGTTAAAAGCCAGGATAATAAAGCTGTTATCCGTTTTACTAAAGAGCTGGCTCCTTTAATAACTTCAGGTCCTCCTGGAATCACAGGATTTTCTGAAGGAAGACCTAGGGTTAGGGAGGTTGTTGCATATTGGCCTGCGTTAATATCTAAAGAGTTAATTAATACAAGGGTTGAAATATGAAAAAACTATTATTGGGAGATATAGCATATGCCCGTTCAGGAGATAAGGGGCCTGATGCTAATGTAGGTCTGATATTTAAAGATAAAAAGGGTTACGATTGGGGTATTGATAATCTGACAGAAAAAAAAATGAAAGATTATTTCGGACATATGGTTAAAGGTCCCATTGTTAGATATGCTCTCCCGAATTTATATGCGCTGAATTTTATTTTACATGATAGTTTAGAAGGCGGTGGAAGTGAAACTTTGGCCAATGATGCTCAGGGAAAGACTTTTGGTCAAGCTGTTTTAATGATGAAAATAGATTATAAATGATAAAAACAGATATTCAAAAGAATTCAGATATAGTAAATATTATCCTTTCAAATAATAGTGTAAATTCTATATCTATAAGTATGTTACATGAATTAGATAAAGTTTTAGATAATCCTTTTTTATCTAAAAAAAAATGTCTCGTCATTTCTTCTGATCAAAAACATTTTTGTGCAGGTGCAGATTTAAAAGAAAGGTCTCTTTTTTCGGATAAAGAGACCTTGAAATTTTTAGACTCTATTAATAATCTATATCGAAAAATAGAAGCTTTGCCTATGCCTACCATGGCTGTAGTTAATGGCGCATGCCTAGGGGGAGGACTTGAACTCGCTCTTTCTTGTGACTTTAGAGTAGGTTTAGATAATTCATTTTACGGTTTTCCTGAAACGTCTATTGGGATTATACCTGGAGCAGGGGGAACTCAAAGAATGACTCGGCTTATAGGTATAGCTTCTTCGATGAGATGGATATTTACAGCAGAAAAATATACCGCAGACAAGGCTTTGGCTGATAATGTAATTGATTTTCTTGTTAAAAAAAGTAGTGTTGATGCTTATTTGGATGTTTTTATTAAAAAGATTCTAAAAAATGCACCGTTAGCACTTAAGGCAGGGAAGAAATCTATTAGTCAGTCTTTTATTGATTATGGTTTTACGCTTGAAAGAAATGAATATATCAAGACTTTGAAATCGAAAGATAGAAACGAAGGTCTTGAATCTTTTAAGGAAAAAAGAGCTCCTAGCTGGAAAGATAAATAAAAATCCCCCTCTATAAATAATAATACTTGTTAAATATTGTTAAAAAGTAATATATTTTAACATAGCTATGAAAAACAAGTCTTCAAAGCAGGTTATTAAGTCTATAAGGCTGCCTGATAGAATTTGGCATTATTTAAAAAAGAATGCTGATAAAAATTATAGATCTCTTAATAGTCAATTGTTAAAGATTATTGAGGATTGGCTTGTTGATCATGATTTTATAGAAAATAAAGATAGAACAACAAGTGAATAGGATAAATATTATATGTTAAACGCTATATTGATTAATACATTTGCAGTAATTTTAAGCTTTGGTATTCTTGCCCTACATTATAATACTAATACTCATGCTCATTTCGACTTAACAATTTTAAATAAACAGATTTCTGAACATTTTATTGTTCTTATGTTTGTATTTGTTATATCCTTTATATCTCTTTATCTATATGAATCTGATGATAGATATATTAATAGAAATAAAAATAATTTTTCTATGTCATTATTTAGATTCATTTCAAAATTTATTCATATGGGTACTGTTATTATTGTTTGTGATAGTCTCTTTATTGATAATTTTCTAGGTTTAGAATTTCATGATAATACTTTGTTTGCCTATATAGGTATTACTATATCATCAATAGCTATAGCTTTATTTATATCATCTAAAATCACTTTAGGTAAAAATTATAGTCCTTGTTATGATCAGAGAAAGCCAAAAAATATCACATCATCAGGATTGTATAAATATGTAAGACATCCAATATACAGCTCGAATCTGTTGCTTTTAGTTGGCACATTTATAATATCAGGTTCTTATTTAATGCTTATTAATATTATTATTCTTTCTTTATTCTATGTTATATCTGCTTATAGAGAAGAAAAATATCTTATTAATAATTTTACATACTATAAAAATTATTCTAAAAATACTGGCATGTTCGTGCCTAGATATAAAAAATAAATATGCCTATTTATCCATATATTGATAGCAATGGTATTAATGAGCATGAAAATAGAGCTATTAATAAAATATTTTCTAGCAAAGATTTATACCCCAAAGAAATTGAAATTGATGTATTAGGCACAGAACAATCAAGTTCATCTATAATGTTTAATATTCTTCCAGGAAAAAATGTAAAAGAAGATATTATTGTTAAAAAATATATTCTAAGAGAGCGTTATATTGAAGCTGTTTTTGATCGTAATTATCAATCAGATATGGCTCAAAGCCCAGATCATTTAATTTTTCTATCAACATTAATACATCTTCAGAAAATGATATATATATATCTTTGCTATGAGTTTGGCCTATCTATGAAATTAGAAGAAAATGAAAAACTTAAAATATGGCCAACAAATATTAATATTAATATGCCTAAAATGATTACTGATACAGAGGATATATCCCATGCCATAAAAATCAAAAGCCTCCGAAAAACAGGTAGTAAAACTTATTTTGGAAAATGTGAATCATCTATTAATGGTATAGTAAGAATTTCTGCAGACGCCTTAGTCTATACTATTTAGCAATTATATCTATAAGAAATAATTTAAAAATATTTTGCTAATGGAATAGCCTTCCTAGATATAATTTTATTATTATGGGTGTCAAATATTGTTTCAAGTATCATGTGTGATGAAGCTACCTCTTCTAAGCCAAGTTCCCTTAATAGAGTATTACCCATTTTATTGTCAACTATT
>CAYVTK010000100.1:0-4365 GCA_964454465.1 uncultured bacterium
TGTATTTTGGAATTGATAGAGAATATGCACTTACTTTAAATGAAATCGGTGAAGAGTTTGGCTTAACAAGGGAGAGAGTCAGACAAATCAAAGAGAAAGCTATTAGACGACTTAGGCATAGATCTAGAAGTAGAAAACTAAGAACTTATTTAGGTTAATCTTAGCATAAATATATGAAGCTAATCACTAGTATATCTGGTATACGAGGTATATATGGGGAAACTCTTACAGATCCTATTGCTTCTAAATATGTGCATTCATTCTCAGATATCCAAGCAAGTGGTACAATTTTGTTAGCTCAGGATAGCCGGCCCCATGGAAAACACCTATATGAGAAAATCAGTCAAACTCTTAGAACATTAGGTAGAGATGTGATAAGCTGTGGTATTATTCCTACGCCAACAGCGCAGTATATTATTAAAGAAAAAAAGTTATCTGGAGGCGTTGTAATTACAGCAAGTCATAATCCTATTGAATGGAATGGACTTAAATTTTTAGATGATGATGGGTGCTTTTTAAATCTAGAAAAAATGGAACAGCTCTTATCACAAGATCCCAAACCTATGGAAAGTAACATAACAGGTGATATAATCAAATCTGAAGATGCTTACCAACATCATATTGATAATGTTTTAAACCTTGTCTGTATTGATATTGATACAATAAAATCTAAAAACTTTAAGGTTATTGTGGATACGGTAAATGGAGCTGCATATAAAGCACTGCCCGAACTTCTTGAAAAATTAAATTGCGATGTAGTTAAAATACATTGTGATAATGATGGAACATTTCCAAGGGGAACTGAGCCTATCCCCTCCCATCTTGAGGATTTATCAAAAGCTGTTACTGAAAATAATGCCGATATTGGATTTGCAACAGATCCTGATGCAGATAGACTTGCAATTGTAGATAATCATGGTAACCCAATTGGTGAGGAGTCCACTCTTGTTCTAGCATTAGAATCATATCTTAAATATTATCAAGGTTCTCAAAAGATAGTGACAAATCTTTCTACCAGTATGGCGGTGGATGTTATTGCACATAAATATAATTCTACTGTCCAACGCTCATCTGTGGGAGAAATTAATGTTGTAGAAAAAATGAAAGAACTAAATTCCTCAATTGGTGGCGAAGGTAATGGTGGTGTTATTCTAGAAGAATCACATCTTGGTCGTGATTCACTTGTAGCATCAGCATTAGTATTAAATCACCTAGCACAGTCTAATCTCCCCTTTAATGAAATTCTAGAGGACATTCCATCTTTTGTCATGATTAAAGATAAAATAAATCTGCAAGATGATGTTGATTTCAATCATATTAAAAAACTTTTTCAAAATGATGACGTTAGTTTTATCCAGAGTGATGGCCTTAAAATACTTTGGGAAAACAAATGGGTACATATTAGAAAATCAAATACAGAGCCTATTATTAGAATTATCTCTGAAGCTGTGGACCATAAAACAGCCAGGGGTTTAATTGACTCTCTTAGAGATAATATTTCTTCTTAGATTTATTAATAATCCTTATATTCCTAAACTTAAAAATTTTAAAACTTACTTTTGGGGAGTAAAATGAAAAAATTATTATTACCACTATTTATTTTAACCCAATTTGTCTTTGCAGATCCACCAGATTGGAATTTCGATCCAATGGCATTTGAATATCAGATGAGTGTAACAGCACGAGTTTATGATGATGCAGGAGGTACAGATATAAGCTCACCAGGGGATCTTCTAGGAGCATTTTATCTTGATCAACTAAGAGGAGTAGCTGAAGCAGCTGAGGTTCCACCATTTCTTGGTGGGGGCTATGCATTCTTGATACAAATATATGATTCTTATGAATTTGGGAACGATCTATATTTTCAATTTTACGATGCAGAGCAAGATATAGTATATAGTACTTATGAAACTTTAGTATTTGAGGCTGATGGTATTGCGGGAAATCTATTAGAACCATTCCAAATATTGATTGATCCAAATTCTGGAGAAGGGGAATGTGTGGATGATGATTATGATGGTATTTGTGATAATGAAGATGATTGTGTAGGCGAATATAATGGATGTGGTGTGTGTAATGGTGATTATTCAGCTTTTGTAAATATTGGAGATCAATGTGATTGTTGGGATTTCCATATAGATAGTGGTGTAGCGATTAGTATTATATTACCAACGGGCTATTGTCAACTTAATGATTGCAACATATCTGCTGTTTTAAATCAGAATTATTTTAATACTACAGTGTCTTTTGTAATTAATCAAAATGAATATTCAAATTATTACGAAGAATTTGGTTGGTATGGTCCATTAGATGAGACTATTTATGAAAACACATTATACTTTGTATCTTCATTGGCTTTTGAACCTTTTGAATATTGTAATCCTGGATTAGGATGCACAGGTTATAATAATGGAACAGGGTTAGAGTCTGGTCCATGGGTCTATTCTTATCAATGGATTGAAGAGGGTGATTGCCAAATGGTTTGGGAATGGGATGAATGCGGAGGTAGTGGATTCCTTGATGAATGTGATGTATGTGATGGTCCTGGTGCAATCTATGAGTGTGGCTGTAGTGATGCTGTAGAAAATTATGATTGTAATGGTAATTGTGCAGTAGATTTTGATTGTACTGGTGCTTGCGGAGGAAACGCAACATTGGATTGCTGCGGAGTATGTGATGGGGATAACTCAACTTGCGATAATTGTTGTGGTAGTCCATTTTATGATGATTGCAGTGATGATTGTTATATAGATGATAGCGGAGAATGTTGTTATGAAACTGATGTAGATGCCTGTGGTGTTTGCGGAGGTAATGGCGTTGACTGTAATAATGATGGCGTGGATGATGTCTGTCAAGATGAATATGATACAGGTTTTGAGTCTGGATTCTTTGAAGGCCAATTAACAGGTGATGCTAATCATGATGGTGAGCTAAACATTGTTGATATTGTTATATTTATTGATAATATACTCAATGACTAAAATCCATTTTATTTTTTAAAGTTATAAAAAGCCCTTCTTAATGAAGGGCTTTTTATTTATATAGAATATAGTCCTATTATTTAATATTTTTAGTTGCTAGATATGGAAAATAAAAAACTAAAACGACAGCAAGAAATCAAGCTTACAATCTCAGACCTCGCATTTGGGGGACGAGGAATTTCTAAACTTGATGATTTAGTTTTTTTTGTTAAAGATGCCATCCCCAATCAAGAGGTCATTGCTAAGATTAGCAAAATCAAAAAAAAATATGTAGAAGCATACAACATAGAAACACTCAAAGATTCCACTGATCAGGTAGACCCTGTATGTGAACATTTTGAGTGGTGCGGCGGATGTACAACACAGCAACTTAAGTATCAAAAACAACTGAATTATAAACAAAAACAAATATCTGATATTCTAAATAAAATTGGAGGTGCCAAAGATTTAGATATCAATCCCATCATAGGTTGTGATAAGACTTTCTTTTATAGAAATAAAATGGAATATACATTCTCTGGAGTCCCTTGGTATATTGCAGATGAATCTTATGATGATATTATTATTGGATTGCATGTACCTAAACGATTTGATAAAATATTAAATATTAATAAGTGCCATATTAATCATGAAGTATTCAATGAGATTCTTAAAATCTCAGAAGAGGTGGCAGTTAAAGAAAATATGATTCCCTATGATGTTAGAAAGCATACCGGATTTTTAAGATTTCTAGTAATTAGAATTGGTGTGCATACAAATCAGGTAATGGTGAATCTAGTAACCGCTGGACATAAATCAAAAGTTATCAAACCGCTGGTTGATGCCCTAGTTAACAAGATACCAAATATCAGAAGTATTGTAAATACCATCAATACCAAAAAGAGTAATATCGTATCAGGAACATCCAAACTTCTCTATGGTAAAGAATTTATTAATGAAAAAATTGGAGATTACATATTCAAAATTTCTCCAAATTCATTTTTTCAAACAAATTCATATCAAGTTAAAACATTATATGATTATATACTTAAAACCGCCGACTTTAAAAAGAGTGATATTCTCTATGATCTATACTGTGGAACAGGTACCATTGGGATTTATCTAGCCAAACATGTTAAACAAGTTTATGGTATAGAAATTGTTGAAGATGCAATTAAAGATGCCAAGTATAATGCAAAAATAAATCATATTGATAATGCTAAGTTTTACTGTGGTGATCTTAAAGATATTTTAAACAGTGATGTTATGGATGATATCAAAAAACCTAATATTGTAATTGTAGATCCTCCAAGACCTGGCCTACATCCAAATACAGTTAAAAATCTAATTAAATTATCACCAGAAAAAATTATCTATGTTTCCTGTAATCCTGCAACCATGGCAC
>CAYVTK010000101.1:0-4299 GCA_964454465.1 uncultured bacterium
TAATGAACAGGTTCTAGCAGATGGAACATCTGATCGTTCAGGAGCACTTGTAGTTCAAAAACCTTTAGTGCAGTGGTTTTTTAAGATAACAGACTATGCTGATGAGCTTCTTGATTATACAGGCTTGGATTGGCCTAAAAAAACTGTTGCTATGCAAAAGAATTGGATTGGGAAAAGTAGGGGAGCCAAGGTTGTTTTTAATATTGAAGACTCAGATAGTAAAATAGAGGTATTTACAACAAGGCCTGATACTTTATTTGGTGCAACTTATCTTGTGATTGCTCCAGAACATGATTTACTATCTAATTTAAATTTAAAAAGTAATAAAGATATTGATCGTTATTGTATTGATGCTGCAAATAAAAGTGAACTACAAAGATCTGATTTAGATAAAACTAAAACAGGTGTATTCTCAGGTATTTATGCGATACATCCAATAACAGAAAAGAAAGTACCTATATGGATAGCAGATTATGTGATGATGAATTATGGTACAGGGGCTATTATGGCAGTTCCAGGACACGATCAAAGAGACCATGAATTTGCAAAAAAATATGATATTAATATTGTAAAAGTTGTTGATGATAATCAAGATGTTAGTATAGAAGATGAAGCTTTTACAGACCATGGCATCTGCGTGAATTCAGATTTTCTAAATGGCCTTAAAACAAAAGATGCAATCAATCAAATGATTACATATTTAGAAGAAAATTCTATTGGAGAAAAATCAATTACATATAGGCTGAAAGATTGGCTTATTTCAAGGCAAAGATATTGGGGAACCCCAATTCCAATTGTTTATGATCCAAACGGGAATCCTCATCCAATTCCTGAAGAGCATTTACCTTGGACTCTGCCTGATGATGTAGAATACAAACCTAAAGGCACATCTCCTTTAGGTTCATCTGAAGAATTAATAGAAAGAACAGAGAAGATTTTTGGTAAAGGTTGGACCCCTGAAATTGATACAATGGATACATTTGTATGTTCTTCTTGGTATTATTTGCGTTACCCAGATTCTCAAAATACATTAGAACCTTTTAGTAAGGATTCAACTGCATGGCTACCTGTAGATCATTATATTGGCGGTGCAGAGCATGCAACAATGCATTTGCTCTATGCACGCTTTATTACAAAAGCATTAAATAAGCTAAAATTTATTGATTTTAATGAGCCTTTTACACATTTATACCACCAGGGTACAATTACGAAAGATGGGGCTAAAATGTCTAAATCTAAGGGTAATACCGTATCTCCCGATGTTTTTCTTGAGCAGTACGGATCTGATACTTTTCGTTGCTATTTAATGTTTATGGGGCCGTATGATGAGGGTGGAGATTGGAATGATAAAGGAATAAAAGGAATTAGCAAATTCTTATCACGCTCATATAGACTTTGTCATAATCTTGCAACATATGAAGAATCTAATGAAGATTTGTTTATGCTGCATTCAACAATCAAATCTGTAACAAATGATTTAAATGAAATGAAATTCAATACAGCTCTTAGCAGGCTTATGGAATTTGTAAATTATTTTTATCTAAAAGGAGTGACAGACTCTACTAGAAAAATATTTATTCAACTTCTTGCCCCCTTGGCCCCACATTTATCAGAAGAGCTTTGGTCAATCGAGAATGCTCGGAGTGTTTTTAATTCCTCTTGGCCTTCTTTTGATAACAAATGTTTGGAAAAAGATACAATGAAAATTGTTGTTCAGGTAAATGGGAAATTAAGAGCAAATATTGAAGTTGATAAAAATATAGAAAAAGATGCATTAATCCAGATTTCTAAAGAAAATCAAAATGTGAGTAAATTCCTTTTAAATAAGGAAATAGTTAGAGAAATTTATGTGCCCAATAAAATCATTAACATTGTAATTAAGGAGTAATATGGAAAACAATCCACTTTTTATAGATTATAATCTACCGTTTGATACAATCCCATTTGATGAGATTAAAACAGAGCATTTTCTTCCATCTATACATAAAGCAATAAAAATGAGTAATCAGAAAATAGATGCTATATGTAACTGTGAGGATAAACCTAATTTTGATAATACTATTTTGGCGTTTGAAACCTCCCATGAAGATTTAGAGCGAGTTGTTGGGATTTACTGGCATTTATTCGGCGCTCATAGTGAAGGTGAGTTTAAAAAACTTTCTGAAGAAATTAGCCCATTATTATCAAGCCACACGAATGATTATATGTTAAATGCTACGTTGTTTTCTAGAATTGAATCTGTTTATAGAAATGATGATAATATAGAATATGATGAGCATGATGCTAAACTTATGGAAGACATCTATAAGACTTTTATTCGAAATGGAGCATCTTTGAACCATAAAGAAAAAGAAAGTTTAAGATCATTAGATAAAGAGCTTTCCATATTGTCTCCAAAATTTTCTAATAATGTGCTTGATGCACAAAATGCATTTGAATTATGGATTACAGATGACTCTGATTTAGATGGCTTACCAGAAGACGCGGTAAGTGCAGCATCTCAGGCAGCAAAAGCAAAAAATAAAGAAGGGCAGTGGCTCTTTACGCTTCAAATGGCAAGTTATATCCCTTTTATGACTTATTCAAATAAACGTCATTTAAGAGAGACATTATTTAAAGCATATGGAGGTTTGTGTAATGGCGGAAAGTTTGATAATACAGATATCATTACAAAAATTGTACAATTAAAACATAAAAGAGCTCAGCTTTTAGGATATAGGTCTCATGCAGATTTTGTACTAGAGCGAAGAATGGCTGAAAGTATAGAAAATGTTTACGGTCTTCTTGATAATCTTTATGATTATTCATACTCTGCTGCGAAGGGAGAGCTTGAAGAAATTCAAGAATATGCTAAAAATAAGGATAATCTTGAAATATTTTATCAATGGGATTTTATGTATTACAAAGAGCAGTTAAAAAAAGAAAAGTATGCTTTTGATTCTGAAGAGTTGCGTCCATACTTTAAGTCTGAAAATGTTATTAAAGGTGTTTTTGAAATTGCAAAAAGGCTCTATGGGTTAACATTTAAAAAATTAAATGATATACAAACATGGCATGAAGAAGTAGACTGCTTTGAAGTTAATAATGCAGATGGCTCTCATGTTGGTATTATTTATATTGATTTATTTCCAAGATCAACAAAACGTAGTGGGGCATGGATGAATGCTCTTATGGAAAACGGTTTATATAAAGGGAAGGTAAGGCGTCCTCAAGTCTTGTTTGTAGCAAGTTTAACACCTTCTACAGATGAAAAGCCCTCTCTTTTAAACTATCGTGAAGTTGAAACAATATTCCATGAGTTTGGACATTGTCTGCATGGATTATTATCTGATGGGAAATATCAAACAACAAGTGGGACTAATGTGTTTTGGGATTTTGTAGAATTACCATCACAAATTATGGAAAATTGGGTAGGAGAACCAGAGGCTCTTAAATTATTTGCTACGCATTATGAAACAGATGAGGTTATTCCTGATGAACTTATATCTAAAATTAAAAAATCATCTAATTTTGGTGCAGGCTATCTTTCCTTAAGACAACTATCTTTAGGCTACCTTGATATGGCATGGTATACTAATCTTGATGAAGTGAGTGATGTTGAAGAGTTTGAGCGTAAAGCAACGGAAAAAACCCAGCTATTTCCTTCTATTCCAGGGATGACAGTTTCTAATTCATTTGGACATATCTTCTCTGGTGGATATTCTGCAGGCTATTATTCATATAAATGGGCAGAGGTTCTTGATGCAGATGCCTTTGAAAAATTCAAAGAAGATGGAATCTTTAATATGGATACAGCACAATCCTTTAGAGATAATATCTTATCTAAAGGAAGTTTGAAACATCCAATGCAATTATATAAGGCCTTTAGAGGAAGAGAACCAAAAGTAGAAGCATTATTAAAAAGAGACAATTTAATTAAGCAGTAAGGGGAGATAATATGTTTAGAAAAAAACAAACATGGATTATATTGACAGTTTTATTTGTTATTTCATTAGGGGTGGCATTTAATTTATTTAAAACAGCATTTCCTATACTAAATATTGATTTAAAAATGTCAAGGCAGGATGCATTTGATAAATCTGTAAATCTTTCAGCTGCAATGGATATAGGTCCATCTGAATATAATCAAGCCGCAACATTTGGAACTGATTATAGTACACAGACATTTATTGAATTAGATAATGGTGGAGCTAAAGCTTTTATTGAGATGCTTGATCAAGATATTTATAAAGCATATACATGGAAAATTAGACATTATCAAGAAAATGAAGTTAATGAAGCATGGTTTACATTTTCTCC
>CAYVTK010000102.1:0-4287 GCA_964454465.1 uncultured bacterium
AATGTATAATTCTAAAGAAGATTTGGCTGGATTCCAGTTTAATTTTAAAGATCTTAAGCAAACTTATGGTGATGGAAAAATAACGTTTAGAAATGGTCAGACAGAAAAAGAAGATTTTACCCTTAAATACAACGATAATACAGGCATTATATTAGGGTTTTCTATTGAAGGGCATACGCTTCCTGCAGGCATTGATACCTTATTTGAAATTATTCCAGAAAAAATTCCTTACAAAACATTATCTGAAGAAACAGAAAATACAAAAAAAGTAGAATTACCAGAAAACACTTTAAACGGATGTGAATTACCAGAGAATACATTTGCATTATCTGAAAATAATATAATCTATAACTCTAAACATGATATTGGAGGTTTCCAATTTAATATTAAAGATGCTTTAATTAATAAAGCTTTTGGTGGAGATGCTGAAAAATCAGGATTTACAACCTCTTCTGGAAAAAACATTATTTTATCATTTTCTTTTGAAGGGAATATTATTCCTGCAGGTTGCGGAGTACTTCTAAGTCTTGATACGGATAAAAAACCTACAGAGATAGATAATATTGTTGTATCCTCAATTAAAGGAAAAACTCTATCTTTTGAATTTTACAAACAATAGGAGTTGCGTTCTCTTATAAAATCATTCTAAAATAAAATACTTTAAATCTTTCTATTTTTAATAGTTTAATTATTACAAATTTTATGTATATACTTCTATCTTTTATCTTATTATTGTTCTTCTCATGTGATAGTGAAAATAATTTTAATTTATTGGGATGCAGAGATAGCACTGCCTGTAATTACAATGAAAATGCCACAACAGATGATGATAGCTGCTATTATTCTGAAGATGAATGCTTTAAGTGTGTCGAAGATCAATTTATTGTTTGTACTGCTGACTGGGATCCTTACTGCGGATGCGATGGCATTACATATTCTAATGGATGTGAGGCTTCAAGAATTGTAGTTTCTGGAATACCTGGAGAGTGTAATGATACTTCTATCATAGAAGGCTGCTTAGATGAAGATGCCTGCAATTATAATCCTATTGCTAATAGTAGTGATGATAGCTGTTTTTATTGTTTTGAGGATAATTGCGATAATTACCCAAAAGAAAGCTTTGATTGTGATGGAAGTTGCCTTAACTGCCCAAATCAATTTGGCTCTTCACAATCTTTTGATCTTTTAACATGGAATATAGAGCATTTTCCAAAACATAATAATACAATTAGCGAATTATCTAATATAATACCTGTATTAAAAGTTGATATTATCGCTCTCCAAGAAATAGAAAGTTTAGAAGGTTTAGAAGAACTTCAAAATAATTTAGGAGAAAATTGGACCTCCTATAAAGCTTATAGCGATCCAGGTTATGGGGCTTTATCTTATCTTATTAATACAGATGAAATTGAAATTAATCAGCCTCCATATACTATTTTATCCCAATATGTTTATGACTTTGCATGGAGGCCTCCTTATGTTTTAAATATCACACATAATAATACTGAATATACAATTATAAATATACATTACAAATGCTGTGGTGGATCTGAGGATAGACGACTAGAATCATCTATTGCTCTTGAAAATTACATATCAAGCAACTTAAATAATAATAATGTTATTTTACTTGGAGATTTTAATGACCTGCTCATTGATGACCCTAATATATTTGAACCTTTTTTAGATGAACCTAATAATTATTATTTTACAGATATGGAGATTGGTTCTGGGAGCCCTGCTTATTGGTCTTATCCAAGCTGGCCAAGTCATTTAGACCATATATTAATTAGTAATGAATTATTTGAATTAGGATACGATACCCAAACTTTATTAATAGGTGAAGATTTTTATCAAAACAATACAAATTCTTATGATCATTATATATCTGATCATAGACCTGTTGGAATTAGAATTCAAAACTAATTAAGGAGAGATTTTATGGAAATTTCTATAACTGGGAGAAATATAAATATAAGTGAAGATTTAAATAAATTTATCCAAGAAAAAGTTATAAAAATCACAAAATATGATAAAGATATTAAATTAATAGAAGTTGTTCTTTTAAAAGAATCTAGAGCTGAGAAAGTAGAGATTATTGCAACTTCTAGAAACTCTTCCTATATAGTGAAAGCTCACTCCTCTGTATTTGAAAAAACAATATTAAAAGCTATCGATAGTTTGAAGATGCAAATTTTAAAATCTAAAAAGAAATATTAGGCAAATAATTAACTGTTAGTAAACAGAAATTTTATTTAAATTATTTATCTATGAAAGCAATAATAAAAATAACACATATAATACTTTTTATTTCTACACTCTTATTTTCAATGCCTACAGAAGGGACGAATATTGGCCTATTAATGGAAAAAAATAAAGGTGCTTTTTCTATGACCTCAAGCTTAACTATTACACCTCAGAAACCATCAAGCAATAAAGAAGTAGGTGAAGCAAGATATTTAAATATATCTTTACTCCTTCCTTCAGGAATATCTTTCTCTTGTGGAAATACTCTTGAAGATGATGACCGTTATAATTATTTAGACTTATCTTATTTTATTAAAAATCAAAATTATATAATTGGTGCAAATTTCAGATCGCACTATAATGCTGGTTTTAATTATGGAAGAAAACCAAAGGAATTAGGGGCTTCTTTTGCTTATAAAATTGCAAAACAAAATTTTACACCTTACTTAAAATATACATTAAGGCAATATCATGTTGACCAAAGCTTACAGTTAGTGACATTTGGAGGATTTACTTCTATATCTCAAATGATTTTCTCCCTCTCTTATACATTGCCAATAAATACATCACCTGAATTTTACAACTCTAAGGGAGAGATTTCTGTAAATTTAGGAGTTTTTCTTGATTAATCTTTTATCTAAAATATTAATTCCGTTTTTTTTTCTTTTTCAATCTATTTTATTATCTCAAGATCATAATGATTTTTTAATGATCTTAGGGAATCCTGGAGCTCCAGGAATGGTTCCTAAAAAAGGAGATTTTTCTGCTATTTTTACTCAAAATCAAATGTATAGATTTGCTGGAGATGGAATGTCTAATAAAAGTACAAAAATATCTCTTGGCTTATTAACAAATTCAGGGCTAGAACTTAAAATAGGTAAATATTTAAATAAAGATGACATCTCTATTGATTTAAAAGGAATTGCTTTTCATATAAAGAAAAAGAGATTTGGTGTAGGACTTCATTTTACTACTTATAAGCATAACCTTACTACCTTTTATGAAGGAAAAGGAAGAGAGACAGGAATATCTATACATAAAAGGTTTAGAAAAAAAGACCTAAAACCTTTCTTGTATTATTCGAATATTCTTTTAAATCCCAGGGAGAATATGATAGAAATTTATGATTTAGATTCTCAAGTGGAATTTTTATCATTTGGTTTAATCTCAGAAATGAATCATTTCATTATAGGGACATACATTACGGCTCAGATTGAAGATAATTTTAATCTAAATAAACAATCTAGCCAATTCAATCTCATATTAGGAGCTTTGCTATATTAAAAGAGGGGGCTATTTAGTTGCTTGATTTAATACTGAATATTAATATTGATGCTTTAAGAATTTTTCTATATTCAATGTTTCCAATAACAGAATTAAGAGTTTCTATACCTTACTTTATATTAATTGAAAAAATACCATGGATGAAGGTATTTTTCTTTTCTATTGCAGGAAATATTTTTATAGGCATTCTGATAAGATATATAATATCTCCTATCATGCTTCTTTTAAGAAAAAATTTATATTTAAATAAAGTTATATCTTGGATTATAAATAGAACATATACCTCATCTGGAAATGTGAAAAAATATAAAACTATGGGTTTGATTTTATTTATAGGAATACCATTGCCCCTTACAGGCGTATGGACAGGATCTCTTGCTGCATATCTTTTTTCTATCCCTAAGTTTCATAGTTTTTTAGGTATTGTATTGGGAGTACTTTTAAGTGGAATTATTGTAACATTATTATCATTAACAGGACTTACAGTACAAGCTCTCTTTATCTAAAATATTTGTATATAATAAGAAAGATTCTTAATTTCACTTATAATACAAATTAGTATAATTAAAATCTATTATTATGTCTGATAAAATAACAGGAATAGTTAAATGGTTTGATTCAAAAAAAGGTTATGGATTTATAGAATCTGAAGGAGAAAAAGATATATTTGTTCATTTTTCTGAAATACAAGCAGAAGGATATAAATTTCTTAAAGATGGACAAAAGGTGGAATTTGAAATCCAAGCAGACGAACAA
>CAYVTK010000103.1:0-4239 GCA_964454465.1 uncultured bacterium
ATTTATATCCATTAAATTTTTGGGGATGCTATGTGGGTTTGATACTGACATAAATCTTCAACAGCAATTTGTGCTAATTCAATATCATTGTATATACCAAACATAGTCGAACCACTCCCCGACAAACCTGAATATAAAGCCCCTGACTTACAAAGTGCAGACTTAATATCCAAAATTTCTGGATATGCTAAACATACAATATGCTCAAAATCATTTTCAAATAAAGTCCAATCAACTTTATTTGTCAAGGGCGGAAATTTAGGGTTTATTTTATTAGAGGACAAATGTTTTTTTATTTTTTGATAGGCCCACTTTGTCGAAATTGAAAAATTGGGGAAAACTAAAAGGAATATTTTGTCGTTTATTGCATCTGAATTAATATCTTTAATAATATTCCCTATTCCAGATATTTTCTTTATTCCTCCATTAATAAAAAAAGGGACATCAGATCCTATTTTTAATCCAATATGTTCTAAAGATGAATTTTGAATATTTAAAGAGTATATCTTGTTTAAAATTCTTAATACATGTGCAGCATTGCTACTCCCTCCACCAAGCCCAGCTCCTATAGGAATTTTTTTATCAATTATAATCCTGCAACCTAAATCAATATTATATAATTTTGATACTAATTCAGCTGTATCTGATACTGTATTTTTTAATGGAATATTTGCATTCAAAAACTCTATTTTTAATTTATTAGATGGAATAAATGTTATTGTATCAGATAAATCTAATTCTATAAATATTGATGATATATTATGATAGCCATCAAATCTTTTATTAATGACTTTTAATCCTAAATTAACCTTAGAAGTAGATTGAATGGTTAGATTAGATGTAAACAATAAATATTTTATCCCCAGCTACTTCTAAGAGCAACTGTTTGATTAAAAATTAATTTTTTATCGTTTGTTTCAGTATCAAATACAAAATATCCTTTCCTTAAAAATTGAAATTTTTTGTTTAAATTAATTTCTGATAAAGAGGGTTCTAGTTTAGCAGCTTTAATACATTTCATTGAATTAGGATTAATATTAGATGTAAAATCAGTATTGTCATCACAATCCATTGGATTTTCTTTATTAAAAAACCTATCATATAATCTAACCTCTCCATTAATAGCATGATTAGCAGATACCCAATGAATTGTTCCCTTTACCTTCCTTCCATCATTAGACCATCCTCCTTTAGTTAATGGATCATATGTGCAGTTTATTTGCAATATATTATCCTTTTCATCTTTAATAATATCTGTACATTTTATATAATAAGCATGTTTTAATCGTACTTCTTTACCAATTGCTAGACGAAAAAACTTTTTTGCAGGCTCTTCCATAAAATCTTCTTGCTCAATATATAATTCTCTAGAAAATGGTATTTGTCTTGAACCAGCATTTTTATTTTCAGGGTTATTTTCAGCGTCTAAAAACTCTACTTTATTTTCTGGATAATTTTGAATAACCAACTTTACAGGATTTAATACAACCATTACCCTAAAGGCTATTAAATTTAAATCTTCTCTAACATAATGTTCCAAATGATTAAAATCAGAAATTCCATCTCTTTTTGCAATACCTAAACTTAAAATAAATTTCTTTAATGCTTTTGGCGTATATCCTCTTCTTCGTAGCCCAGATATTGTTGGCATTCTAGGATCACTCCAACCATTAACAAATTGATTTTCAACTAACTTCAGTAGATTTCTTTTGCTAAAAATTGTATATGTCATATTTAGTTTTGCAAATTCTATTTGTTTAGGATGGTGTATTTGAAGGTTTTTTAAAAACCAATCATATAAAGGCCTATGATCTTCAAATTCTAAAGTGCAAATTGAGTGACTGATATTCTCAATAGAATCCTCAATACCATGAGCCCAATCATACATTGGATATATACACCAATCATCACCTGTTCTATGATGAGATGCATGTAAAATCCTATACATTACAGGATCTCGTAAATTAATATTTTTTGCATTCATATCAATTTTTGCACGTAACACTTTCTCTCCATCCTGGTACAAACCATTTTTCATATTATCAAATAATAGTAAGTTTTCATCTATTGTTCTATTTCTATATGGGCTCTCTATTCCTTTATTATTATAATCACCTCTATTTTTCTTTATTTCATCTAAGGATTGGTCATCTACATAGGCTAAATTTTTATTTATTAAAACTAATGCATACTGATACATTTTATCAAAATAATCTGAGGCATATAAAACATTATCCCTACATTGAAATCCTAACCACTCTACATCATCAATAATTGAATTAACATAATCAGTATTTTCCTTTGTTGGATTAGTGTCATCAAAACGCAAATTACATAGACCGTTATATTTTTCGGCTATCCCAAAATTCAAAAATATAGACTTCGCATGACCAATATGAAGATACCCATTAGGCTCTGGAGGAAAACGTGTATTAATATTTTTCTGATTATCTGTTTTTTTTAAATCCCTATCTATAATATTTGTAATAAAATTATTCATTCTTATTATTTTAAATATACGTTTTTAACCTTTTTTTTGTTTCTTTAATTCCTAAAATTGAAATAATTGTAAATAAGTCAGGACCATTAAAAGAACCATACAAAGCTGATCTTAAAGGATAAAAAATCTTCTTACCTTTAAGGTTAAATTTATTTGCTGTTTTTTCAGTTAACTTATTAATATATGTTTCATTTATATTTTCAGATGAAGGCATAGATTTATACCAATATTGCAAAACTATCTTAGCTTCTTCTATTTTTAAATAGTCTAATATTTCTGAATCTTCTATAATAAAATCATCATAAAATGGATTTAATAAACTGGGAATTTCATCCAATTTTTTAACTCTATTTTGTATAAAATTAAATATTTTACTTAATTTTTCTTCATTTGAAAAATGAAATTTATGGTTTGGATAAGTTTTATTAAATAATAGAATAAGTTCTTGAATATTTAATTTTTTGATATATATACTATTCATCCAATTTAGTTTTTTAATATCAAATATTGCTCCAGATTTTTGAATTCTATCAATTGAAAAATTTTTAATCAAAAAATCGATATCAAATAATTCATCAGCAGCGTTTGGGTGCCATCCTAATAAGGCTATAAAATTTATGATTGTTTCTTTAAGGTATCCTTTTTTGATAAAGGATTCTACATCAACATCTCCTTGACGTTTAGATAGCTTTGATTTATCAGGATTAAGTAATAGCGGAAGATGTATAAACTTTGGAGCCTCCCAATTAAAACTTTTATATAATAAAACATGTTTAGGTAAAGAAGGCAACCATTCCTCTCCTCTAATAACATGGGAAATTTTCATTAAATGATCATCTACAACACTAGCAAAATGATAAGTTGGGAATCCATCAGATTTTATAATAATAGGATCCTCTATTAAATTTAAATCAAATTGTACCTCTCCTCTTAACTCATCAAATATTTTTATAATCCCTTGATCTGGTATTTTTAATTTTACAACACAGGTATCATGTTCTAAATATTGCAATCCTTCTTGAATATCTAATATTGGAAGCAAGGTATCTTCTTTGATGAGACAAACATAAGCACAACCATTCTTAATTAATTCTAAATAGTGTTGCTTATATAAATTCAGTCTTTCCGACTGTTTATAGGGACCATAAATTTCTTGGAAATTAGGGCCTTCATCAAAATTAATACCAAAAATTTTAAGTGAACTAATCAACTCTTTAGATGCATTTTTAACTAACCTTTTCTGATCAGTATCTTCAATTCTTAGTATAAATTGTCCGCCATGTTTTTTTGCATAAACATAATTATATAATGCCGTTCTTAAACCTCCTATATGCAAAAACCCTGTTGGGCTAGGAGCAAATCGTGTTCTAATTTTCATTAGAAATTAGTAATGTTGTAGCGAGTACACCAATGCCTTCTTTTTGGCCAATAAAACCTAATTTATCCGTTGTGGTTGCTTTTAATGAAATTTGATTAAAATCAATACTTAATATCTTAGATAAATTCTGTCTAATTTCAGAATTATATTTTTTAATTGATGGGGACTGTAGAATAATAGTTAAATCAGTATTTAAGATTCTATATTTCATTTTTTTCATTTCTTTTAAGGAAAAATTTAAAAATGTAATACTATTTGCACCTTTTAATTTCAAATTATCTGATGGGAAATGTGTTCCAATATCTCCTAAAGATAATGCTCCTAATATTAATAGCTCAATAATAAAATCAGCTTCAGGAGC
>CAYVTK010000104.1:0-4201 GCA_964454465.1 uncultured bacterium
AACAATTTACTTGTTAGCGCTAGTCCTAAAAAAATAAATGAAATAGAAGCAATTGTTAATGATATTGATGTTCCTGCAATTCAAATTATGTTAGAGGCGCGTCTTATTGAAGTTTCCCTAACTAATAAACAACAGTTTGGAGTAGACTGGGAAAAACTTGCTAGAACAACAATCATTTTTGCTGAATCGCATAAAGCTCTTACTTCTGATGGGATAGTGCAGACATTACCTGGATTTCAACTTGGTAATGATGCTGAGGCTGAAGGTGATGATGCAGGTGACGTCTCTCTTGGGGGCGCCCAAAAGGATGGTGCTACTAATTTTTTTGGAACGCCATTGGGAATTTTACCAGAGAGTATGCCATGGCAATTTGATCCCAACATTAATACCTTTGGCCGACAATTAACAGCTTTTGATGTAACATTAGATATGCTCTTAAAAGATAATAAAGCTGATATATTAACTAACTCACAAGTTGTGACGTTAAATGGGCATAAAGCAAAAATAGATATGGTGGATGAAATTCCTTATTTAGCTCAAAGTGGTGGAACCAGTGGAAATATGCAAGTTTTAAAAGAAATTGTTGGAATACGATTAGAAATTTTACCTACTGTAAATTCAGACGGTTATATTACAACAGAAATAACACCTGAGGTTAGTTCTATTGTAGACTGGACATCTCTAGGTTATCCATGGACTAAAAAGAGAAAATCAACAACAACAATTAGAGTAAAAGATGGTGAGGCAATAGTAATAGCAGGATTAGTAACTACTAATACAATTGATATAGAAACTAAATTCCCTGTTTTATGGAGGATTCCTTGGATAGGGAAAAAAGTTTTTACACATACTACTGAAGAACAACAAAAGACAGATTTAATTATTCAAGTTAGGCCAACAATTGTAAAAGACAACTATTCTGGCATAGATAAACAAAGTTATCATGAAGATGCTGAAGGAAATCTTAAAATGGGTGCTAAACAGAAGGAATATTAGAACATGTTGTTACAATATAAATCTTTAATAATAAAAATTCATCAATTAAATATGATGGCAACTTAGGAGATTGTTTATGATAAAGAAATTAAATTTAAGATTATACTTTTTATTAATAGGATTATTTTTAATCTTCAATTTATCCTGTGAAGATGAAGATATTACAACACTACTTGATGCAGATCTTAGTACTTCAGAATATAGAATAGAATTGACTTCAAAAGTTTGCGATGCTAATAAAAATCCTGATTGTGATGAGACTTATATTGATTACAATGATAATATGCTTGTAGATAAAACTATTATTGAGGGTACAATTACAGGAGACAGGGTTCTTGATGGAGAAGTATTAGAAAGCTTCCCCGTAAATGGTAATGTAATATGTACTATACATTATCCAGATGGAACTGATTTGACTAATCAAAATAATCCAACATTAGATGATATAAATGATACTCAACTTAGTGGGGTTGCCATAGCGGTTGATGGTAAATTCATTTTACAATTTAATGATAGAGGAAATATTGGAACCTTTACTGTTGACTGTTACTATCAAGCTGATAATTTAAATTGGACTTCTGATGCAGTGGCTGTTGAGACACGCTCTATCTATGAAAGAATTAGAGAAATCACAATAGAAAATTATGAAGATCAAGAAGATTTAGATGAACTAGAACCAAACCTTGATTTCGGACTTAATCAAGATAATGTAGGTCCAGAACAACCAAATACAGTGACAGTTAAAATTCAAGATGAAAATGGTCATGGAATCCCTGGAATAGAAGTGCATATTGATAATAGTGAATATAGCTATGTTATATCTGATGTAGCTACAACATCATCTGAGGAAGAAACTATTGGAGAAGCTATATTTACTATTAATATTAATGAGACAAGTTTTGAACTACAAGATACATTAAGTGTGATTACAAACAATAATCAACCTATTAATGAAATTTCATTAGATATTCCAGTTTATATTGAAAATGAAAATTTAAACTGTGAAAATCTAGAATTATGTGATAATAATATCTTAACAACTGATTCTAGCTCAAATAATATTCAAATTTATATTAATCAAGCCATAACTGAAGAACAGGCACTATCTAGTGTTTCAAATGTAGCTTTTCTAAATTTTAATTCATCTTTTCTAGAACTTTCAGATGCCGGCGATGCAAGTTTAATGATAGAAACATATGCTACAAATATTATAGGTGAAGCTTTAGATGGAATTGAGATAGAGCTCTCTTTAACATCCTCTGACGCTTCCACTACAATTGTATTCGAAAATTCTAAAAAACAAATAACAGCCATTGATCCAAATGAGGGAGGAGCAACATTTCCAATAGCTATACATAATGTACTTATTTCAAGTACCAATCCAAGCAAACTGATAGATTTAGAAATTACAGCAACTGTCAATAAAGAGAATGAAGTTGAATCTGCAGATCCTATAATTATAAATGCAGGAAACTTATTTGCAAAGAATCTTTCTAGAATTACATCCTTTGAGTTATCGCTAGATGAAAGTTTAGATCTAGATGAGGGAAATACCACCACAATGCAGGTAACCATCAAAGATAGTGATGGTGCTGCACTTGAAGGTATTCATGTTGATTTTAGGAATGCATCTGAATATGGCACATTGGAATTCTCAGAAGCTGAATCAGGAGAAGATGGGATTATAGAATGCGGTCTTTCAAACATAGAAACTCCCAATGCTTCAATTTTAGAAACTATTTTCATTACAGCAGAAATTATTGATCCTCAAGATGATACAACGGTTTTATATTCACAAACAGAAACACTATTCGCAGGAAATAAATTCGCACTTCATGGTGAGGGTGTTGTATCAGTAGAATTATCATTTTCTAGCAATCCTCTAACTCTTGATGGAACATCAAATAGTGTTACAGTAGAAGCAATTGTTAGTGATGCTAATGGTATTGCAGTTGAAGGATTTCCTATTAATTTTAAAACTAATTCTGACTATGGGACGTTTATAACTAATAATGTTGAATCTGGAACAGATGGGATAGCAGAAAATACATTGCAAAATATAGAATTACCTAATTCTTCAATTCTAGAAGCTATTGGAATTACAGCAGAAATTATTGATCCTGAGGATGGAAGTATTTTATATATGGCAACAGAAAATTTATACGTTGGAGATTTATTTGCAAAATATCAATAATATTAATACACTAGAATTATTTTTGGATAGCAATAAACTAATCCTGGATGGTGAAACAAATAGCATTACAATGCAGGCAACTGTTAGAGATGTTGATGGGAATCCAGTTGGAGGTATTCCTGTTAGTTTTGCAAATGCAACAAGCTATGGAACATTCCTATACAATAATACTCTATCTGGAACTGATGGAACTGTAATAAATGCATTACAAAATATAGAAACACCAAATCCTTCAATTATGGAAAATATTCAAATTACTGCATCTATATTTGATCCCTCAAATCAGACTGTGCTAACAAATGATGTAGAAATATTAGAGGTTGGAAACTTATTTGCACAAAATATTTTTAATATTGAAACTCTAGATTTAACACTAGGAACTAATCCTTTAATTTTAGATCAATCTTCTAATGCAATTACAATGCAAGTTGTTGTTAGAGATGCTAATGGAAATCCTGTTCAAGGTATTCCTATTACGTTTACAAATGCATCTAGCTATGGAACATTTACTAGCAATGACATTTTATCTGGAGATGATGGCATTGTAGACAATATATTACAAAACATAGTAGTTCCTAATTCTTCAGTTATAGAAAATATTGAAATCAAGGCAGAAATTATTAGTCCTTATGTAGATGATGATGATAACAATAATAATAATCGACAAACAATTTTGAAAAGCGATACTGAGATATTAGAAGTAGGAGATCAAATAGCATTTATTATAGATTCTGTTAATGAAATTGACTTAATTGTTGTTGGATCAGAAGCATTAATTCTAGATCAAGAGTCTAATACAGGAGAAGGTGAGGAAGAAACTGAGAATGAATTAGGAAATCATTTTATATTTAAAGCAACAGTCAGGGACACTAATGGAAATCCTATAGAGGGTGTTCCTGTTAGCTTTGTTAATGGTTCTAATTATGGGACATTTACAGCAACCGAAGTTGTATCAGGAACTGATGGAGTTGCTACAAACACATTACAGAATATTGAAGTTCCAAATTCATC
>CAYVTK010000105.1:0-4192 GCA_964454465.1 uncultured bacterium
TAAATTAAGCTATCAAGAATTAAAGAAAATAATATGTTAAATAAAATTAACTTTTTAACAGCTGGAGAATCACATGGAAAAGGACTTCTAGGGATTATAGAAGGTATTCCTTCTGGCTTAAATATTAGTGAAGATTATATTAATTTTCACCTATCAAGACGTCAACAAGGGTTTGGTAGAGGAGCTAGAATGAAAATTGAAAAAGATCAAGCTGAAATCTACTGCGGAATACGATTAGGATATACAATAGGATCTCCAGTAGGACTAATTATTAAAAATTTAGATGCGAAAAACTGGGAAGACATCATGCCAATATCTTCTGATGCCGTAGATCCTGGAAAGATTACTCTTCCTCGTCCGGGACATGCTGATTTAGCAGGAGTTATGAAATATCATTTTGATGATATTCGTAATGTCATTGAACGTTCATCTGCACGAGAAACCACAATGCGTGTAGGATTAGGAACTATATGTAGAAAATTATTAGAAGAATGTAATATTCAAGTATCAAGTTATGTAACACAAATTCACAACATTAAAGATTCTTCTGATTTTACTAAAATTACAGATATTAATAAAGAAGCTGATCGGTCTCCTCTGCGAGTATTAAATAAAAAATCAGAGAAAGAAATGATTGATATAATTAAAAAGGCCCAAATAAATGGAGATACTGTAGGAGGAGAATTTAGAGTGTTAATATCTGGGGTTCCATATGGACTAGGATCTTATATTTCATGGAATAAAAAATTAAATGCAAAATTATCAGAGGCTATATGCTCAATTAATGCAATTAAAGGTGTTTATTTTGGATCAGAAAAAGCTATTAATAGTTTTGGGAGCGAACTGCATGATGAAATTGAGTATAAAAAAACTTATACTAGAACAAATAATAATGCTGGAGGTATTGAAGGCGGAATGAGCAATGCCCAAATTATTGTAATTAATGGATCAATGAAACCTCTATCTACATTAACAAAGCCTTTAAAATCCATTGATATCAAATCTAAGAATAAAGAATTGGCACATAAAGAAAGGACAGACTCTTGTGCTGTTCCTGCTGCATCTATTATAGCAGAAAGTATGGCTTGTCTTGTCATTGCAGATACACTTCTAGATAAGTTTGGAGGTGACAGCATTATAGAATTAAAAGAACATTTAAAGTCTGCAAAATATTAAATGAAATATATAAAAAAGCATATTTTTATTATTGGGATGATGTGCTCTGGTAAATCTAGCTTAGCTCCTATATTATCAAAAAAATTAAATGTTCCATTTATTGATTTAGATAGAGATTTAGTATCCATTTTAGGAATAGATATAAAAGAAATGTTTAATACATTAACTGAAAAAAAATTTCGCCTATTAGAATCTACTTATTTTTTAGAACATGTCAAAAAATCACAACATATCTATGCAACTGGAGGAGGTTTAGTATTAAATAAAAATAACCGTTTAGCATTATCCAAATATGGAATTACCATATTCCTTGATACACCAATTGATTTAATTTATCAAAGGCTTATAAAAGATGAAAAAAAAGAGAGGCCTTTATTTATCAAATCTCCAAATAAAAAAAATTTGAATCAAATATGGAATGAACGAAAAAAATATTACACAGAGTGTGCAGATCTAGTGACTAATACTGAAAACAAGTCATTAGATATAATAGCTCAAGAAATAATAGAACATATCAATCAATGAAAATTCATTATCTTAATTCAGAAGAAAATTTTACAAACCAGATAAAAAAATATCATGAGCAATATGATAAACTTTTTTTTATTACTCAAGATCCTATATTAAATCAAAATCCTATTATTAATACAATACTACATACAGATCATCACTATATATGCTCAGATAAAGAACAGTGTAAATCTCTAGATGAATATGAAAAAATAATCAAGTTTTTATCTAGTAAGCATTGCAATAAAAATTCAGTTATCATATCAATAGGAGGAGGTACAGTAACAGATCTTTGTGGTTTTGTAAGCTCATCCTATATGCGAGGCATTGCACACATAGCAGTCCCAACAACATTGCTGGGTATGGTAGATGCGGCCATAGGAGGTAAAACAGCTCTAAATATTGGGCAAATACGTAATTTAATAGGATCATATAAAAATCCAAATAGTCTGGTTATATATGATCAATTTCTTCACACCTTAAGTAAAAAGGATATTATTAATGGTTATGCTGAAATTCTTAAATATGCATTAATTATGGATGAAAAACTATTTGTTAAAATAGAAAATAATATAGATAGATTATTATCTAATATGAATTTAGATTTTATAGAATCTATTATCAAAACATGCATAAAACATAAACTTAATATTATAGAACAAGACCAATATGATCAAGGGATACGCAATATATTAAATTTTGGACATACTGTTGGACATGCCTTAGAAAGTTGCTCTGATTTTAAAATTCCTCATGGAATAGCAGTTTTTCATGGTATGCGTATTGCAAGTTATTTATCATATAAAAAAAATAATATTACAGTTCAAGATTATAATAGAATTATAGAATTAATTGAAAAGATAAATTTGGATAAACTTCAAAAAATGGATCATAATAGAATCATGGAATTTATAAGGATAGATAAAAAAAATATCAATGAAAAATTAAATTATATTCTTTTAAAAAAAATAGGATCTGCATATATTGAAAAAAATTTCAATAAAGAAAACATCAAAAATGCATTGGACATCTTATGAATATTTTGGTAATTAATGGGCCCAATTTAAATCTATTAGGTGAACGGGAACGAGAATTGTATGGTGACGAGACATTAGAAGAACTAATGATGTGGCTTGAAAACTCTCCTGAATGCGTGAAACATAATTTTAAATTTTATCAAAGTAATCATGAAGGTGATATTATAGATTTTCTGCATGATGAAAGGCACTGGGCACAAGGGATTGTGATTAATCCTGGAGCACTATCTCATTATTCCTATGCAATTATGGATGCAATAAAAGCTGTGAAAATTTTTGCTGTTGAGGTTCATATTACAGATATTAAAAAAAGAGAAACTTTTCGTAAAACATCAGTGGTTAATCAAGCCTGTATCAAGCAAATCAGTGGACTCGGAAAATATAGTTACCTTGAAGCGGTCAAAACATTAATAAAAGAAAAATTGTAAAACCCATAATATTATTATGATTCAGGAGCTTGCTATAAGCAATAAATATTATTATCATCACTGCATTTCTTTTATAATGCTAGGAGTGTGGATTTATGCTGGTATTAAGGGATATACATTAAAAAATCAAACTGTTAAGCATAAGTTCTCAATTTTGATTATTGCAGTTTGCTTAATACAGGAATGTATCGATTTTATCAATCGTATTTTTTTAGATTCAAATTATATATTTTCAATTCAACGTGACCTTCCTTTATTGCAATTTTGCCAAATTAGTTTCTATTTCTCACTGTTATGTATTT
Source organism: uncultured bacterium (assembly GCA_964454465.1). GTDB lineage: Bacteria > Fidelibacterota > Marinisomatia > SCGC-AAA003-L08 > D37C17. The sequence goes on from CAYVTK010000105.1 coordinate 3,454, forward strand.
TTTTAAATAGAAAAAATATTAATAATGATGCCAAATATTCATTTAATCAATTTTTATTTGATTGTGCATTTTTATTAGGTTTTTCTGGAGCCTTCCAAGGCATTATAACCCCTGACTTTCTTAATATTAATAATATGATAGGCGTTATATGTATTCAATTACAACATTCATTAATTATACTAAATCTAATTTGGCTAATGTCTGCTTATGGGTACAAATTAAAATTTAAAGGTGTATGCTTAACATATTTATTTATTAATATTATTGCTCCTTTTGCATTATGGTTTAATAAACTATTAGGTGAAAATGCAGCAGGAGATCTTGCAAATTATTTTTATGTTAATGAACTACCAAAAGTAGATAATTTCTTTTTAAACTTTGTATCACAGTATCCTTCACCAGATTATATTTTATATATACAGCCTATATTTATTATTTACTTTCTAGGATTATATTTCCCATTTATGCTATTTAATAAACTCAAAAAATAATTAATTATGGCATACTATCTTTACGTCATTGAACTAGATAAAAAAGTGGGGACCTTAGCAAAATTTAGAAAGCAAAGTCCTAATTTTATTTTTGGTAATCGCTGTTTTTATGTCGGACAATCAGCAAAAGCCCCTATGTTAAGATTCAAACAACATAAAGAGGGTTATAAATCAAATACTTTTGTTAGACGATTTGGTATAAAGCTGGTTCCTGATTTTTATGAGAAATATAATCCAATACCAACAAG
>CAYVTK010000106.1:0-3691 GCA_964454465.1 uncultured bacterium
TTAAATAAATATGATATTAATAATATAATTTTAAATGGAAATATTTCAGATCCATACAGCTTAAATAAAAAATTAAATTTAGAATATAATAAAAACCTAAGTGATTTTCTTAGTACTAGAACATTTTTAGACCATAATAGAATATATGAAGAACCTAAAGAATTAAGGGAAATAAATATTAGAACATCCGGATCTTTTTGCTACAAAGGGGAATTTATAGATAAAAAACATTTAATTAATAATTTAATTGAGCATTTATCAAGTTGGAAAAAATATGTTGAAAAACATGGGCTGATAATATTAGAGCTCCATACTATTAATCCCTATTTAACAATGATTAATAGAGGGAAAACTTTAGCATGCGCTTATGATACAACGCATGGATTTTCTGATCAATACTTAGTTGAGTATGATACATTTATAAAATGTGCAGAAAAAGCTAAATTAACTCTAAATAGAAAAAGTGTTTTATTTCCAGACAGTCAAATTCCTACAATAAGTATTAACTATTTTATTTGATTAGTTGAGTTGCAGCTTGAACTGTATTTTTTAATAACATTGTAATAGTCATAGGACCAATTCCACCAGGAACAGGTGTTATTGAACCAACAATTGGAAAAACACTTTCATAGTTTACATCACCAACAATTTTATATCCTTTATCTGAATTATCATGTACTCGATTAATTCCAACATCTAAAATATGAACCCCTTTTTTTATCATATCAGCAGTCACATATTCAGGTTGACCAACCGCAACAACCAAAATATCTGCCTGCTTAGCATGATTTTCAACATCTTTTGTTCCAGTATGGCAAATAGTTACAGTAGCATTTCCAATATCAAATTTTTGTGATAGTAGTGCCATTATTGGTTTACCTACAATATTACTTCTTCCAATTACAACAACATGTTTAGACTGTACCTCAATATTATAGTATTTTATTATTTCCAGACATCCTGCAGGAGTACATGGAATGAAATTAGGATACCCCAATAATAGATTCCCTACATTTACAGGATGAAAACCATCAACATCTTTATCAGGGCTTATAGCATTTAATACTTTTCGCTCATTAATGGTTTTAGGTAAAGGTAATTGAATTAAAATACCATGAATATTTTCATCTGAATTTATTTTTCTAATAAAATTTATTAATTTATTTTCAGTTACAGCTTTATCAAATTTCTGAATTTTACTTTTACAATTATTCTTAACAAAAGTTTTGTGTTTTGAATTCACATAAATTTGTGAAGCTGGATCATCCCCTACTAGTACTGCAACTAAGGTTGGGATTATATTCTGATCTCGTAATTTATCAATCTTTTTCTTTAGAGATAATTTTATATTTTTTGATACAGGAGAACCTTTTAGGATTAAAGTATTCATATAGAAGGCTAACTAGGATGCTTCTTTTAGTTTGTCATCAATTATTTCAATTAAAAATTTTGACTTCTTTTCAATTTTATTTAAAATTTTATTGTTTTTCTCTTTGTAAAGAAAAAGTTCTCCTGCAATTTCTAAACAAGCAAATACAGCTATCCTTAATTGCTGAGAATTCTGATCAACACCACTATCAATTACTTCTTGCATTTTCTTATCTACATAATCTGCTATCTTTAGCATTTCTGAAAATTCAGAAGATTTTATTAAATAATCCTGACCCAATAATTTTATTTTCTTTACTTTTAACTTTTTATCCATATTTATAATATAAGTAAATGTTATTATCTTTGTAATGCATTAAATTCAGATTTTAATTTTTTCATGATTTTCTTCATCTCCCTATCAACTTCTGATACGGTTAAAGTTCTAGATAAAGATTGAAATTTTAAAGAATATGCCATACTTTTTATATTATCTGAACTTTTACCTTCATAAATATCAAACAGAATAACACTTTTTAGAATAGTTTTAGATGATTCAAGTATAACTTTTTGAATTTGAGAGTGTTTTACCTTAGTATTAACAAGAATTGCGATATCTCTGCAGACCATTGGATAGGGAATAATTTTTTGATATTCAATATTTCTTTTATGATAAAATTGACCTAAAGCATCTAAATCTAAGGTAGCTAATACAACTTGCTTTTCAATATCATATTTTTTTTTCAAATCATCATTAATATAAAAAAGAGTTCCAATTTTTTTTCCTTCCACTAAAATATAAAGGAGTGTATTATCCTGAATAGTGTATGAAAAATCTTTTATACCTAAATTATAAAATAAAATTTTTAAATCTTTCTTAACATCAAATAAATCAAAAGGTTCTCTTTTCTTCCAAGATTTAATTTCATCATCTAAATAACCTAGACATAGTTCTCTTCTTTCATCAGATAAATTATATTTTTTATTAGATAATTTATTAATAGAACCAATTTCATAATATTTCAAAAACCCATTATCTCTTTTTTCATTATAGGATAATGCTTTAAGAATACCAGGGACTAAAGAATTACGCAAAAATTCCATATCTTGGCTTAGAGGATTTTTGATATGTATAGATTCTTTATTTAAAAATGTTATATCAGTTTTATTATAAAGACTATTTGAATAATGCTCATTAAATCCATTGTTTGATAAAATAGACCTAATTTTATCCTCTATTATGCTTTTATCTGGCACAAGGTTTTTTGAAGAAAAGATAAAATCAAAATTGGATGGGATATTATCATATCCAAATACTCTTGCCACTTCTTCATATAAATCAATTTCTCTTTCTAAATCATTCCGATATGATGGAATTGTACATATATATTCCTTTTTATTTATATCAACATCAATCGATAATTTTGAAAATATTTTTCGAAAATCATTTTCATTTAAATTGATTCCTAAAAAATTATTACATGATTCTGAATTAAAATTAATTTTTCTAAGAGTAAAGCTTTTATTTTTATAAATACCATATTGTAATTCTCTAATATCAATAAAATCATCAGACAATTCTCCTCCTGCTATATCTACTAAGATTTTTGAAAATTTATCCATTGCATAGATAACATTATCATAATCAACACCCCTTTCAAATCTTTTAGAGGCTTCCTTAGCATATTCATATTTTTTAGCTGTTTTTCTAATATTTATTTCATTAAAAACAGCACTTTCAATTAGTATATTTTTAGTTTTAGGATTAACCTGACTATCAAGACCTCCTATAACACCAGCAATAGCTATAGGGCCTTTCGAATCTGCTATAATGATGTCATCAACTGACAGTTTATTTAATTCATTATTTAAACACAAAATTTCTTCATTTTTTTTAGCTGATCTAATTTCTATTACATTATCATTTAATTTATCATAATCAAAGGTATGCAAGGGTTGACCCAAATCAAACATTATATAATTAGCTAAATCAACAATATTATTGATACTTTTCTGACCTATTAATGCCAAACTATTTTTTAACCACTGAGGACTTTCTCCTACATTTATATTTTTTATAACTCTACAAGCATATCTTGGGCATAGAGCTGTATCTCTTACATTAACTTTAATTAAATCTTTAGTATTGAAATTGTTTCGTTTTAAAGTAACCTTTTCGATATTAATTCTTTTATTTTCTATAATGGCTAATTCTCTAGCAATTCCTAAATGACTAAAACAATCTCCCCTGTTGGGAGTAATATCAAAATCAAAGATACTTTCATTTAATGATAAAGCCTGAGCTAGTTCTTCCCCTACTTTT
>CAYVTK010000106.1:3701-4177 GCA_964454465.1 uncultured bacterium
ATTACTAAGTATCATAATTCCGTCATGTTCATTATTTAAACCCAATTCTTTTCCAGAACATATCATTCCTTCTGATAAGGCACCCCTGATTTTTGTTTTATTTATTATAAAATTTCCTATTTTAGAACCTGTTTTAGCAACTGGAACTTTTATATTTCTACGAATATTTGGAGCACCGCATACTATATTTAATAGTTTTTTTTCACCAATATCAACTTCACAAACTTTCAACCTATCTGCATTTGGATGTTTAATACATTTTTTCACTTTACCTATTACTATATTGGAATCTAGTAAATTAATTTTTCCAACAGTACATTCTAATCCTAATAATGTAAAAGCATGAACTAACTCTGAATCAGTTTTATTTGATACAATATACCTATCTAACCATTTTCTTGAAATTTTCATTTATTAAACTGTCTTAAAAATCTGACATCTCCATCATATAATAATCTTATATCATCTATTCCATA
>CAYVTK010000107.1:0-4169 GCA_964454465.1 uncultured bacterium
ACTAATTTAATATTAAATTTAACTATATATTTAGGATATATGTTTCGTATAATTGGATTTATTTGTTTAATGCTGAATCGTCTTATATACATATTATTATTTATTTCATTTCTTTTGCCTTATGATAATAAGTGGGCAACAACCCGATTTGAACAATGGTGGAATGAAAAATTCAGTTCTATGATATATCGAGAACCTTTCTCATTTATTCCATATACTATTAAGCTAGGTAAATTTTATTATGGAGGAAATGATTTTTGGTCTCAAGTTGATTCAAAACAAAATTTTGATTTAAATTTGTCACCATTCACAACTAGTGATGGCAGTGAATTCAATTTTATTGATGATTTGGAATATAGGCAAGGCATTGATTTCGAAATTGATTTTTTAGGATATAATTTTCTTAAGAATACACAAAATTTTGTAGATATAATTTCTGGATTTGGCTATAAATTTAATAGGCCTTTAACAAAAGCACCAGTTGATAATTGGTTTGATAATAATAACCAATATTATTATTATCCTGTAAAAGGTACATTTAAATTTAATCTAACATTTATTTCCCAGCACTTTGAAAAATTTTCTCCCTATCTAAATTATTCTTATGGGTTAGTAAAAATGAGCTTATTTAAAAATGCAGATGGAGATAAAATAATTAAGGCCTCAGGAATATCACAAACAATAAATATTGGCTTTAATATTATCAAACAGTTACAAAATAAGAATTATAATTTATTATATGGCTTTGAATTAGGATTTGAAGAATCAGAAATTGATGACATAGAAGATGCTTCTAGTAAATTAACTAGCATTAATACCCAAGATATTGCTATGCGTTTTACAATTGGTGTTGCCTATGGTGGAAATAAAACAGTAGGAGATAAAGGCTTTAATTATCTTGTAAATTCAGACTATATAGATGCCATTGAAAGCTTTAATAAGTTTAAAATTAAATATCCTAAACATTCTAAAATTCATTTAGCTAATAAGATGATAGAATTTAGTAGAGATCGAATTGCATATGATATGCTGTATAATGGCATAGAAAGTTATCAAAATAATGAGATTAATCAAGCCATTGATTGGTATAATGATGCATTGGCTAATGCAAAAGATTCAGCATTAATATATGAAATTGAATCGCGACAATATATCATAGCGAACTATTTGTATAGTATGATGGATTCTGAAATTGCCAATTTATCAATTAATGAATCATTAGATTATATTGAATATATAGAAAGTATATCATCTAAAATTATTAGCAGCCTTAAAAATAAAAAAATCAAGTTGCTATATAGCAAGGCTGATGTTTTTCTAGAATCAAAAAATTATATTTCTGCATTTAATATTTATTCAGATAACAAGGTATTATATCCTGATGATTTATATATTTATGTTGGAAGAGTAAATAGTCTTGTACAGATGATTATTAATGATACTAATGAAGCATTCATTAAAAAAGACTATATTTTAGCATATGAAAATATGAAACTTTTAAATACAATATACCCAGGGAATACAGACTATTTAGAAGATAATATTAATACATTAAAAGATGCATTGCAAACACAGTACCAATACAGGATAGATCAGAATACACAAGATTTTATCAATCGTTTTAAAAGACAATATAGAGCAGGCAGTCAAAACTTAGTATTATCAGTAGGAGATTCATTAGAAAAAGTTAAAGAATCTTTAGGAAGTCCTGATAAAATAACAGATAGAATAAATAATAATACTTATTATACGATGTTGCTATATAAGCTAGGTAATAAAAACTACAGACTTTTTTTTGAGGGGAATATTCTATTTGATTTAGAATTAGTAGAATGAAATATATATATACTCCTATAATACTCTCCACTTTTCTATTATTTTTTTATTCTCTTAAAATAAATCAAGACTCACAAAATCATGAAAGATATATTCCAACGGAGTATATTGATAAAAAAAATAAAAAAAATGAATTTAAGAATAAAAGAAAAGCATGGATTGAAAATATGCATAGAGCTCATCCAGATGATGATTGGCAACTTATGGATAGAATTAATAGAAAAAATAATATCAAGGAAATTATCAAATTAAGACAGAGCGTATTGCATGATGGGCAATTCCCGCCTAACTATAGAGAGCATATATCAAGAGATATAGAAGGTCAATGGTATGAGCGTGGTAGTAATAACTTAGCTGGAAGAATTAGAACAGCGGATATAGATTTTAGTAATGATAATATTTATTGTGCTTCATCTGGAGGCAACATTTGGAAAGGTAATTTAGAAGGTGAAGATTGGGAATCCTTAAATGATTATATGCAAATTTTAGGAATTACATTTTTGCGTATTATTAATACAGACTCAGGCCAAAGAATTCTTATAGGATCTGAAAACAATGGTTTTTACTACTCTGATAATCAGTGTCTTACTTTAATGGAAACTAATGGCTTAGGTAATCATTATGTGAAACGTTTTATAATGCAAAAAGGTACTAATCATATATATGCACTTGTAAATGATACACCGAGAACTATTTATCGTTCAACAGATTTGGGAGAAAATTTTGATCCTATCATCTCACTTGATGATAGCCAGGGAATTGCTTGGTTAAATATTTCTCATTTTGATATTTTTACATCAAGATATTTTGAAGACCATATCTACCTACTTAATGATATGGCTTTATATAGAGTTGTTAATGATGATTTAATATTAATTTCTTATTTGCCAGGGCTCTATTCTGATGATGTTGTTCTAACTGGAGGATCTGATGTAAATGATGTTTTTTTATATGCATATGTTGGAGGGCAAATTTTTAAATCTATCAATGGAGGGTCAACTTGGGCCTATAAAGGAGCGGCTCCTTCAAGTTGGTGGTGGATTAATGGTTTTAATGCATCTAATTTAGAAAGAGATAAAATTTTTATTGGAGGTATGGAAATATTTAGAAGTTCGAATGGTGGCGATGATTGGACTTTAGTTAATCCATGGTGGGAGTATTATGATGATATGGAAAATAAACTTCATGCAGATATTCCAGAAGTCCGTTTTTTTCTTGATGAAGAATATAATGAAGTTGCTCTTATATCTACAGATGGAGGATTATATATTTCTGATGATTATCTAATGAATGTTCAGAATATTTCTCTTAGTGGATTAGGAGTGAGCCAATATTATTCTACATATTCTCAGCGTTTTTCTCCATATACAATATTTGCTGGGAGCCAAGATCAAGGACTTCAAAAGAGTATTACTTATAATGATGGCGTACAAGAATTTACGCAAATTATTAGTGGAGATTATGGACATTTGGTCTCTGGGGATAATGGAACGAGTATATGGACGAATTATCCAGGATTCACTATTTATTATGGCAATATTGTAAACTCTAATGCAAGCATTTCTCTTGATTTTCCAGGAAGTGGATATCTATGGATTGCTCCTTTAATGGAACATCCTTATGTCTCTACTAAAGCTATCTTAGGTGGTGGAGGTATTAATTCAGGGAACCATCTTGTTGAGTTGACAATTATAGGGAATCAAATCATTGCCAATGAATTAGAGTATAGTTTTTCTGGAACAGTCTCAGCAATGGAATATTCTCCTATTGATCCTTCATATCGTTATGTTTTAACAGAAAATGGAAAATTTTATTATAGCTTAGATGATGGTGAGAATTGGACAATGACATCTAATTTTACTGGGCCGGGCTCTCATTATTTTTATGGATCAACAATTTGGGCATCACAAGAAGAATTAGGAAAAGTATTTATTGGAGGTAGCGGATATTCTAATTCTCCAGTTTATGTATCAGAAAATCATGGTCAAAGTTTTATTACAATGGATAATGGTTTACCTAGCACATTAGTTTTTCAATTAGCAGGGACTCCAACTGATGATGTCTTATTTGCTGCAACAGAAATTGGACCATATGTTTATTCCTCTTATGAACAGGAATGGTTTTTATTATCAGGAGCCACTGCTCCAGATCAGACATATTGGACAGTTGATTATATTCCAGAAATAAATACTGCTCGGTTTGGAACATATGGAAGAGGTATTTGGGATTTTGTACTAAATGAAAATTATGAAATTATAGAAGGCGATATAAATAATGATTTTATTGTTAATATTCAAGATATTATTATTGTTATTGGCTTTATATTAAATAGT
>CAYVTK010000108.1:0-4149 GCA_964454465.1 uncultured bacterium
GCAATCCAATATTTATTATCATTAACTTCATAATAATTTGTCAAGGGTAAGAATTCAGAAATTTCACCTGTACGATGACATGATGTGCAATTATTATATATCATTGAAGAAATGTCTTCACTATAATTAAGTGCCCAAGTATAATGCATCATTATTATAATAATTAATATTCTTATCATCTCAAAATATACATACATAATGTTACCCGATACAAATTGTCAGGTATATAATAATTTATTAATTAACTATTAGTAATTTATTAGTATCACAATTAATGAAAAATTATGCAAAATAATACACATTCTTATATTCATGATGAACGAAATAAAAATATAAAAATATATATTAATGGAAAAATTCATGATAGGTCAAATGCAAAAATATCCGTTTTTGATAGTGGTTTTTTACTTGGAGATGGTGTGTGGGAAGGAATTCGTTTACATAATGGACAATTATGTTTTTTAAATGAACACCTTAATAGACTTTATGATGGAGCTAAAAAAATAAAAATAACCATTCCATATTCAAATGAAGAACTTACTCAAATAATATATGATTTGATTAAGAAAAATAAAATGGAATCTAATGTACATATACGAATTATAATATCAAGAGGAGAAAAAATAACTCCATATCAGCATCCTAGCTCTAATGTTGGACCAATTAGTCTTGTTATTATTCCTGAATATAAAATAGCAAATGACGCAGTAAACAATAATGGTATTACTTTAGCTTCTGTAAATACTATAAGAGGGACTGGGTTAAATCAAGATCCAAAAATAAATTCCTTAAGTAAATTTAATTGCATTGCTGCATGCCTTGAAGGTATTGATAAAAATGTAGATGAATCACTTATGCTAGATATAGATGGCTATGTCTCTACCTGTAATTCTACGAATTTTTTCATAGTTAAAAATAATCAAGTAATAACATCTAAAGGAGAATATTGCTTAAATGGAGTGACTCGAAGTAATATTATAAAAATATGTCACGAAGAACATATAGATGTAATAGAAAAAAACTTTACTCTAGAAACTACCTATAGTGCTGATGAAGCATTTGCAACAGGAACATTCGCAGGAGTAATCCCAGTAGTTAAAATTGATAATCATATTATTGGTAATGGTACAAAAGGAAATCTCACAGCACATCTTTTTCAATTATATAAAAATAAAATAAATACATTATATCCAAATGATAAATAAATCAAAAAGAATTGGGATGTGGTCTGGCCCACGTAATATTTCAACTGCTCTAATGAGATCCTTTGAAAATAGATCTGATACAGCTGTTATAGATGAACCTTTTTATGCATATTTTCTTAATGAAACTGGGATTAAACACCCTATATATAAAGAAGTCATTCAAAACTATGATACTTCTTGGAAAAATGTTTCTAATGCTTTAATAGGTCCTGTGCCTAATGATAAAAATATATGGTATCAAAAATTAATGACACATCACTGGGTTGAAAACGCTCCTTTGGATTGGCTAGAAAAAATTCATAATTGTTTTTTAATTCGAAATCCTAAACAAGTAATTATATCATATTTAAAAATTCATAATGATATAACCCCTGAATTAATTGGATTACCTCAGCAACTACATATATTTAATGCAGTAATAAAAAACACAAATAAAATTCCAATAGTAATTAGTTCAGAAGATATATTAGAAAACCCTAAATTAATGTTGAGTCGATTATGTGATTTATTAGATATTCCATTCTCAAATCAAATGTTGAAATGGCCAAAAGGAACTCGAAAATCAGATGGAATATGGGGTAAATATTGGTATGAAAATGTCGTGCAAACAACTTCATTTAATAAGCCTGAATATAGAGATAAAAAATTCCCTGATAAATTTTTAAACTTATTAGAAGAATGCATGTATTATTATAAAAAAATGGAGCAACATAAAATAGGAAATGAATAATAAAATAGAATCAAATAATTATAAAAGTTGGGTGCTAACTGATAGACAAATCTGTGATTTAGAATTAATTATGGATGGAAGCTTCAACCCTTTAATAGGCTTCTTGAATGAAGATGATTATAATAGTGTTTTAGATAATATGGCACTAGCTGATGGGTCCATTTGGCCGATTCCTATCAATCTTGATGTAGATGATGCCTTTATGGAAACTATTAGCCATGAAACATCAATCACTTTAAGAGACAAGGAAGGTTTTGCGATTGCAATATTAGATATTGAATCTAAATGGAAACCTGATAAAGAAAAAGAAGCATTAACAATCTATAATACAACAAATTCTGAACATCCTGGTGTTAATTATATTTTGAACCAAAGTTATAATTGGTATGTTGGCGGAAAAATAAGAAATATACAAAATCCTAAACATTATGATTATGCCAACTTGAGATTAACTCCTGCTAAAGTTAAAGAAAAAATTTCTGAAATGGGATGGGATAGAGTCGTTGCATTTCAAACTCGGAACCCTATGCATCGAGCACATGTGGAAATTACTCATCTAGCTGCAAAAGAAAATAATGCGAATCTATTAATCCATCCTGTTGTAGGTATGACTAAGCCTGGTGATGTTGATTATTTTACTAGAGTACGCTGTTACAATAAAATAATAAAAAAATATCCAAATAATTCAGCTATGCTATCATTGCTTCCATTATCGATGAGAATGGCTGGTCCAAGAGAAGCTCTTTGGCATGCCATTATAAGAAAAAATTATGGTTGTACTCATATAATTATTGGTAGAGATCATGCTGGTCCAGGAAATGATAGGAATGGAAAACCTTATTATGGTCCATATGATGCACAAGAGCTTGTAGCAAAACATGAAAAAGATATAGGAATTAAAATGGTTCCTTTTAAAATGATGGTTTACGTCCAAGATATTGATGATTATATGGAAATTGATAAAGTCCCAAAGGAATATAAAACATTATTTATTTCAGGTTCTGACCTTAGACATCGTTTAGAACATAATCAAGAAATTCCAGAATGGTTTTCATATCCTGATATTGTAGAAGAACTACATAAAGTATATCCACCAACAGAAAAACAAGGTTTCACTGTTTTCTTCTCAGGATTATCAGGGTCCGGAAAATCAACGATTGCTAATGGGCTTTTGGTAAAGCTTCTTGAGCATGGGAACAGAAGAGTAACTTTACTTGATGGAGATATCGTAAGAACACATTTATCTAGTGAACTTGGATTTTCTAAAGAACATAGAGAAATTAATGTTAAAAGAATTGGATATGTTGCAAGTGAGATTACAAAAAATGGCGGGATTGCTCTTTGTGCTCCTATTGCCCCTTTTAAAGATTCCAGACAATTTAATAGGACTTTAATAAATCAAAATGGGAGATATATTCAAGTCTATGTTTCAACACCACTTTCAGAATGTGAAAGACGAGATGTTAAAGGGTTGTATGCTAAAGCAAGAGCTGGGATTCTCAAAGGATTTACAGGAATTGATGATCCATTTGAAGAGCCAGAATCATCAGAATTAAATATTGATACCACTGATATTTCACCAGAACAAGCTGTGCAAGAAGTAATGTTATATCTAGAACAAAGAGGATTTATTAAATAATGAAAAATCTAGATTATAATAAACTTTGTAATTCAATTTTATCTATTTCTAAGAAAGCAGGTAAAGAAATACTTAAAATTTATAATACAGATGATTTAGGAGTAACATATAAGGACGATAAAACACCTTTAACTCTTGCAGATAAAGCATCAAATAGTGTTATTGAAAAATCTCTTAAAACACTTACTCCAAGTATTCCTATTTTATCTGAAGAGGGGAAGAATATAGATTATACCGAAAGAGAAAAATGGAATATTTTTTGGTTGATTGACCCTCTTGATGGAACAAAGGAATTTATCAAAAGGAATGGGGAGTTTACTGTTAATATTGCTCTTATTTTCAATGGTGAACCCATACTAGGGGTTGTGTATGCTCCAGTTCTTGATATTGCATGGTATGGGATTATAAATGAAGGTTCATATAAAATATTAAAAAATCAATCACCTATTAAAATTAATGTAATAGAACCAAATGATACTATTAAGGTTGTTACATCAAGATCACATACGAACAATCCAAAATTAGATAAATTTTTAAAAGGTTATCCTAATCATGAATTAGTCAAAATGGGAAGC
>CAYVTK010000109.1:0-4138 GCA_964454465.1 uncultured bacterium
GGTGCTCTTCCGCTCTTTCCTCAGCTGGAGCCTCTTCCGCAGGAGCTTCTTCAGCTGCTGCTTCTACTGGAGCTTCTTCTTCAGAAATATCTTTACTTGCTAATTTTTTTATTTTACTCTTTTCTACCTTTAATTCTTCTCTATTTTTTTGCCTTTCTTTCCATTCAGAAAGTAATTTATCAACCTTATCAGCTTCAATTCCTTTTTTAATAAGATCCCATTTATAGCTTAAACCTGATCTTTTGAATAAACCTGATACTGTATCTGATGGTTGAGCTCCTTCACCTAACCAATATAGAACCCTTTCTTCATCCATATTATAGGAAAAATCTTTCACAACAGGATTATACCATCCTAAGCGTTCTACTTCCAGGCCATCTCTTCTCTTTTTTGAATCTATAGCAACCAATCTATAGAAAGGTCTTTTTTTTCTACCCATTCTTTTTAATCTAATTCTAACCGCCAAATCAATACTCCTTATTTTTTACTTTAATTTAAAAGGGAACTTACTTACACTCATTTTCTTCGTTTTTTTCATAAATGATTTTATCTGATTAAATTGCTTTATTAGCCTATTAACTTCATAAATTGTTCTTCCTGATCCTTTTGCAATTCTCTGTCTTCTTGAACCATTTATTATTACAGGATTCAATCTTTCCTTCTTTGTCATTGAGCTAATAATTGCCTCAGTCCACTTTAGTTGCATTTTACTTGCATCTAAATTTTTAATTTTTTTTAATCCTGGTATAAACTTAGTCATCTCTGACATAGAGCCTAGATTATTAAATTGTTTTATTTGCTCTGAAAAATCATTGAAATTAAATTCATTTTTAATTAGTCTTTCCTGCATCTCCTTTGCACTCTTTTCATCAAACATTTTTTGAGCTTTTTCTACAAGACCAATTACATCACTCAATCCTAAAATTCTCTTAGCTATACTTTTAGGATTGAATATTTCAATATCAGATATATTCTCTCCAGAAGTCATGAATTTTATAGGGCAATTTGCAACCTCTTTTACAGATAAAGCAGCTCCACCTCCACTATTACCATCCATTTTTGTAATAACAGTCCCAGTTAGCCCAAATTTATCTGCAAATATTTTGCTCGAATTAACAGCATCTTGCCCTGTCATACCATCAATAACATACAAAACTTCGTTTGCTTTTACTTCATTAATGATTGAGTCGAGTTCATCCATTAATAATTCATCAATATGCAGTCTTCCAGCTGTATCAACAATAATAACATCATTTTTATTTTTTTCTGCATGCAATACACCCATTTTTATAACATCAAGAGTATTCTTTTCTTTTCCAAGATAAACGTCAACATCAATTTTATCTCCAAGAATTTTTAATTGCTCTTGAGCTGCCAATCGCTGTAAATCTGCACCAATTAATAATGGTTTCTTTCTATATTCCCTTTTCAAAAAGCCAGCAATCTTAGCTGATGTAGTTGTTTTCCCAGAACCTTGGAGACCAGCCACTACTATTGTTGTAATTCCAGATTTGTTGATATTAAGTTTTATATCTTCTGATGATAAAAAATCAACCAATTCATCTTGAACAATTTTTATAAATTGCTGGCCTGGAGTTATAGAGTCAAAAACTTCAACACCTAATGCATTTTCTTTCACTCTCTTTATAAATGTAGATACAACTTTGAAATTAACATCTGACTCTAGAAGAGCTCTTCTAATTTCTCTTATAGCTTCAGATATATTTTTTTCAGAAATTTTTCCATGACCTTTAATGGAACTAAAAATTTTTGAAAACCTATTTTGTAGTCTATCAAACATTTATAAAAAACTACCTATAATTAAAGCCTGGAAATTTAACATTTTATATCTGTCTATGCAAGAACATCTTAACGAGTATAAAATCTCTAAGAAATTCAAAATTAAAAGTCTCCTGCAGTTCTTCTTATTATAATTTCTTCACAAACAAGATTATTGGGACTAAGGATTGCTTGAACTATTGTATTAGAAACATCTTCAGCTAAGAGCATCTCTTCTCTTGGAAAATCTGACTCAGACTTATCCCATAATGGAGTATCAACAGCTCCAGGATGCACAGATATAACTTTAATGTTGTATTCTCTTAGCTCTTCTCGAAGACTTGCAGAAAGACCTGTTAGCCCATACTTTGATGCAACATATGCCGATGCAAAAGGATAAGGAGATAAGCCAGCTACTGAATTCACAAATAAAATCTTACCTGATTTATTATCTTTCATATAAGGAACAAAAAATTGAGTCATTAAAAAAGAACCTCTAAGATTAGTATTTATTTGTTGTTCCCAATCTTCAATCGTAACATCTTCAAATTTATTAAAAAAACCTATACCTGCATTATTAATTAAAACTTCGACCTTTTCTGGATGTTTAATTTGATTTTTTATACAGGTCAATAAATCTGGTCTTGATATGTCTACAGGCAGAATTTGACAGTAATTACCTGTATTTTCAATTTTTTTCTGAACTTTTAAAAGTTTTTTTTCACTTCTTGATATTAAGATAACATGATAACCGCTGGAAGAAAGTTTAAGAGTGATTTGTTCACCGATTCCTGTGGAAGCACCTGTAACAACTGCAATTGGCTTAGAATTATTCATGATTTGAAATTAAATTCAATGAACTTCCAGCTCTAAACCAATCAATTTGGTTTTCATTATATGTATGTATTACTTCAATTAAATCAATATCTTTATTATGATGTATAATTTTCATCTGCAAATTCTTATTAGGTGAAAAGCTATTCAAACCTATAATCTCAAAAATATCATCTTCAAGAATTTTATCATAATCTTCTTTATTTGCAAATGTTAATGCTAAAATACCCTGTTTTTTTAAATTTGTTTCATGTATTCGTGCAAAAGATTTAACTAAAACAGTCTTTACACCCATATGCCTAGGCTCCATTGCAGCATGCTCTCTAGATGAACCTTCACCATAATTCTCTTCACCAACAATAATAGTCGCAATATTATTATCAGTATAACATCTTGCTACATTTGGGACCGTATCATAACTATTTGTTATTTTATTTTTAATTAAATTAACAGAATCATTAAATACATTAGTTGCACCTATTAGAAGATTATTTGAGATATTATCAAGATGGCCTCTAAATTTAAGCCATGGGCCAGCCATTGAAATATGATCTGTTGTACACTTTCCTTTAACTTTAATTAATAAATCAAGATTCATAATATCCTCACTATTCCATTTTGGAAAAGGTTTTAATCTCTGTAAACGTTCAGATTTTTCATTAATTTCAACTTCTATATTTTTGCCATCAACTGCAGGAGGCTGAAAACCTAAATCATCCACACCAAATCCATTAGGAGGAAGCTCATATCCAGAAGGAGGGTCTAAAAATATTTCTTCTCCATCTTCATTAATTAAGCAATCTGTTAAAGGATTAAAAGTTAAATCTCCTGAAAGAACAAGAGCTGTAACTAATTCTGGAGAGGCTACAAAGGCATACGTATTTGGATTACCATCAGCACGCTTTGCAAAGTTTCTATTAAATGAATGTACTATTGTATTTTTTTTCTGTTCTTCAGCCCCTTCTCTAGACCATTGCCCTATACATGGGCCACATGCATTAGCAAATACATTAGCCCCAATTTGATTAAAAATATTGATCAAACCATCCCTATCAATGGTATATCTAACCTGCTCTGAACCAGGAGTAATTGTATATTTTGATTTTGACTTTAATTTTTTATTAATTGCTTGTTGTGCTATAGAAGATGCTCTTGATATATCTTCATATGAAGAATTTGTGCAAGACCCAATTAAACCAACTTCAACTTTTGTTGGCCAATTATTTTTCTCAGCTTCTTCTTTCATCTTAGATATAGGTGTTGCCTTATCTGGTGTAAAAGGACCATTTAAATAGGGTTCTAATGTATCTAAATCTATCGTTACAACTTGATCAAAATACTTTTCTGGATTACTATAGACCTCAGAATCTCCTGTTAAGTTTTCTTTATTTTGATCTGCTAAGTCTGCAATTTCAGAACGACCTGTTGCTCTTAAATATGTAGCCATAGAGTTATCATATCCAAACGTAGATGTTGTTGCACCTATTTCTGCACCCATATTACAAATTGTACCTTTACCTGTACA
>CAYVTK010000110.1:0-4136 GCA_964454465.1 uncultured bacterium
CTATCTAGATTCTGATTTATTGATTGATTTGCATAGTCAGGGTTTAATTGATGTAGATTTAGATGGAGATTTAGATATTGTCACTGTTGAAAAAGACGGAACTAATCAGTTTCATTGTTTTATTAATAATGGATTGAGTGATTCTGGAGGATTAATATTCAATCATGCTTTTTCATATGCACGAGATGATGAAAATAGTTCATCACGAACATTAGCAATTTCGGATTTTGATAATGATGGAGATCAGGATGTTTATGTTCCTAGAAAAAACGATAAAAATTGGTTTTTTATTAATCAAACATTAACAGGTTCAGGATCTAATATTATCTATAATGAAAATCCAGAGCCTTTATTTATTGAAGCATCTATATCTTATGGTATTGCAGATGAAAACAATATTGAATCTGGAAGTACAGGATATGGAGCTGCTTGGGCCGATTATGATAATGATGATGATTTTGACTTATACCTTACTAATTGGGGCAAAAACAGACTCTATCAAAATAATGACAACACTTTTACTAATATTGCTGAGAATTTAAATTTAGAATCAGATTCTCTAAGTAATGGTGCAGGTTGGGGAGATTTTAATAATGATGGTTATATTGATTTATGGTCTAATAATTTTAAAAGAGAAGATGATTTATTTTTAAATCCAAATGCAGAAAATCAAAATTGGGATGATTCTCATAATCCCTTCTATTTATCAGCAACACAAGATGTAGTGCCTGTTGATTACAATAATGATGGTTGGCTTGATATGTTTACTCCAGGTCTTCTCATCGCTCATGAAAATGGAGTTGACGATGCTTTTGGTTACAAATATACAAGTTTGTTATATAAAAATGTTTTATCTGATTCACTGAATTTTACCAATAATTGGCTTATCTTAGATGTAGAGGGTGCAAAAGTTGATTTAACAAATAATGGTTGGACAACACAGGCAAACCACTCTGCAATAGGAGCAAGAGTAATAGTTCACTTAACAGACTCTCAAATCTCAAGGGAGATTATTGCAGGTAAAGGGCATGGCAGCATGGATCCATTACAATTACATTTCGGTCTTGGAAATAATAGTATAATTGATGCAATTACAATCAAATGGCCTAGCATGGATTCTTTAACAGCTACTCAAAAAATAAGATATTACGAAGGTCCTTTTGATGTAAACCAAAAAATGCACATTGTGGAAGATATTGGTTTTGTCGGATTAAAGGGAGATGTTAATGATGATAATGATGCTAATGTTGTTGATGTTATTAATGTCGTATACTCCATATTAAATGAGTTTGAAATTACTCCTGAATACCTATGGGCAGCAGATATGGATTTTACATTAGACTTAAATGTAAATGATATTATTAAGCTTGTTGCATTTATATTACTACCCTAATGGTACATAAACTTAGAATAAGCTCTTTAATTTTTATTCATATCTTAATTTTACTGCATGTTTATTATTTTGGAAGTGAAACTATTGGAAGTATAGATTTTCAAGAATTCTTCCATTCATTTATAAAATTAGGTGTAATTAATGCAGGAGGATTGCTTGTTATTTTTGCATTTTTATTCACCTTAATCTTTGGTCGTTTTTTTTGTGGATGGGCATGTCACTTTGGAGCAATACAGGAATTCTCTTGGTATATACTTAAAAAATTAAATATTAATCCTCAAATAATAGACTCAAAATTAGTTACAATCCTTCCATTGATTGTATTGCTGAACTTTTATCTTATTCCAAATATTTATTATGCATATCAAAATGATTGGAGTTTATCTATTGCAATGAATGAACCTGAAATATGGGAATTTTTACCTGGATTTATTATTGGAACTTTAACATTTTTTATAGATGGTTTTTTAATTGTATATTTTTTAGGAAAAAAGGGATTTTGCAGGTTCATCTGTCCTTGGGGAGCTTTTCTTAAAATCCCAACATCTCTCGCATTATTTAAAGTACGAAAAACGGGAGAATGCACTCATTGCCATGTATGTACTAGCGAATGTCCTATTGGTATTGATGTAAGCTATGAAATCAATACATTTGATAAGGTAGTTAATTCAAATTGTACTTCATGTATGAACTGTACAAGCGGTTGTCCTAGCAATGCACTATCTTATAAGTTTTCAAATCCATTAAAAGAAGAGTATAGACTAAACCAATTTCTAACTAAAAATAATGCATATACGCATTCAAATATATCTAAAACCTTTAAAAAAATAAGAAAATCTGACTATTATCTTCTTGGTTTAACACTTGTTCTAGGCTTTTCTATTGATAGCCTTTATGGGATGGGCCATTTTATGGCTTATGGAATAGGAATAATTATTTCATATATTATCTTAGAATACTCAAAAAAATACTCCAAGCCCTCAAGATCACTATTAACGGTATTATTTATAAGTATCTTTATCTGGCATGGAACAGTAAAATATTCTATTTGGAATGGAATAAAACTTTATAATCAAGGAGATTATAATTCATCAATATCAAATTTGGAACGAGTTGTAAATTTATACCCTAAAAAAATTGGGAGATTTCATATTATGTTATCAGAAATGTATTTGGATTCAAATAGACTTGAAGATGCTTTAGAACATGCAATAATTGCAAAAAAAATTAATCCTGGGCATATAGCACCTAAGCAATTAATAGAAGTTATTAACTCAAAACGCAATTAATAATCACTTAATTAAGCACATCTTCTTTATTAACAACAATGATTTTTCCAAATTTTTCTAACTTTTCCATATCAATACGATTTTGATCAGCAAGTATACTAATCACCATGGGCTTACCTACAATATGTTCATTCTGGAATTCTACTACTTGATTAAATGACATGAAATTAAATTCACTAGCTTGTTTTTTTCTTGGGTCATCATCATAACCAATCTTTACCCAATCTGATACTTTTAATGGATAGCTCCTGAAATTTGGTCTATTAGAATTTATACTTTTAACTAATCCAGATTTTATTTTCTCCATTCTCTCAGGTTTTTGCGGCATATTAAATGTAATATCATTAAAAATAGAAATTGCTTCAAGTGTTTTATCTGCTTGGCAACCAACAAAACCTATAAAATTCCCTTTATTTCCATTATGCCAGGGATTACTATAATTAGCCCAAGCACTATATGCTAAGGATCTAAATTCTCTTATTTCTTGAAAAACAATACTACTCATACCACCACTAAAATATTTATTAAATGCTTTACTTTTGCTGCGATTGCTATCATCAATTACATTACCTGAAATACTAAAGTATATTTGACTTTGAAGAGCATTTTCATCATTCAAAAAATAAATTAAATTTTCATTTACCTTATTAATAGGTAAATCAGATGGAGAATTAGAAGGCGTAAGTATATTTGATAAAATTAAATTATTTTTAACTAAGCTTGATACTTTATTAAAATCATCTCTTCCTGTATAAAGGATATCAACTTCATATTGCAATGCATTATTAAATGAATTCAGAAAATCTTGAGCATTTGATTTTTCAATGTCTTCTACACTCATTCTACGCAACCAATAGGATTTATTACCATATAACGCATAATGACGAACTGCTCTTCCAATAGTTGCTGGTTCTTCATTTTCTATTTTTCTTCCAGATATAGCACTATCAACTAATATTTTCACTTTCTCATCTTCACCTTTAACATTTATCATAAACTCATTTAAATAATCAATGGATTCAAGGAAATATTTGTCAAAACCCATTACATTTATTTTAAAGTAATCACGGTCAGAAGTAAATGAAATAGTGGTTCCAATATTTTGCAATTGACTTTTAAATTCGTTAAAACTATATTTTTCTGTACCAAGCAGATTTAACAATTCTGCAGTTTGTTCTAGTTTAGGATCTTCTAGATTTCCTATGCCAAATCTAAGCGTTAATTCAAAAATACTATTAATAGGATTATAAGTATGATATAAATGAACATTATCAGAGACTTCCTCAAATTTAACATCTTTATCGAATTCAATAAATTGTAGATTTAAATTACCTTCTGAAATTTTATCAACCTTAAGTGCAAAGTCTGATTGTTGCTCAGCATTCTTAGGTATGACAGGATCAAATGGCGGCTTCTCTAATTTATATTTTTGAGGAAAACCTTCATTAGAGTGT
>CAYVTK010000111.1:0-4117 GCA_964454465.1 uncultured bacterium
AAAACATTTTGCACATAAAAATCGAGCCTTGATAAATGCCGTAAAATATTTTTTTTAATAGATAGAACAGAGTCAAAGGTATAATATGTTTCTGCCTTCATTTTTTCAGGTGCAACCTTTTGTGTATATACTCCAAGTATAGCATAATATTCTAGTTTATCTCTGAAATTAAATTCATATTCAGCTGTAAATCCATGCATAGGAAATACATTTATTTTATCTGTTATGATTGGATATAATTCTTTTGGAATAAAAAATTCGATATCATCCTCATTAATGGCAAAATTATTTAACATTCCCACTTGATTACCGACTAAATTAAAACCAATCGTATTAAAATCAAGTGGTTGACCTGTTTTATAATACAACGATCTATTATATAGATAGTTAGTATTAAAATATGACGGATAAAAAGCTGCAGAATTAAAATTCAGTGCAAAATTAATTTTATGTTTATTATCTATTTCTATTGATATCCCAGGGGCCATAATACCCCAAGTTCCCTTTCTCCATCTAAGATCATCAGAAAAAGGCATTAGACCATCAGAACGAAAATAATATATATATTCAGGATACCATATTCCTACAAATTCTCCATATATAGAAATGTCCAAATTCATACTACGTACAATATCTAAATTAAAATCTAACTCTGCTGCATGTATCGTTCTTTTCTCAATATCAGATTCAACGTCATAAACCCTTGGGGATTGACTGAATTGATTAACATCAACCATTAATCCAACTCCTAATGTTAAAGGGAATCGATGAGACAAAAACAAAGAAGCATGCATTCCAAAAATTCCGCCGTTACTAAAATAGTCTCTAAAACTAGGAACAAGGAATTGGAATTGCATAAAATCATTACCAATCTTCCAATCAATATTTAATCCGAAATCACTCCTTAGTGGGTATTCATAATAATTAGAAAATTTATTAACAAGGTAACCATGGCCAAAACTAACTTTCGGTATTTCTCCAGCATAAATATTTAGACTATTATTATAATCAGAGTGAGTATATCTTAAATGAAATTTCTCAAGTAAATCATTCTTAGACTCCCAATTAGAGTAAATGCCAGATTCTATGAATTGACATTCATCAATAGCATCACATTTTAAAAAATAATCATAATAGACATTTAACTTAGTATATACTATAAGATTATTATATTTATATTGAGGAAAAAGACCGAATGTAAAATACTCATTTTTATTCATATATCTTGTTCCTGCAGTTATACCAAAAGTAAAGCCATTATCATTAAACTCTCTATTTTGAACGTTCCTACCATAGATGGGAATTAAGTCATAGTCATTTAAATATACATCATGTTTTTTCCTGTTATTTTTTCTAACCTGCAAATAACTTTCATCTTCAATATAATCAGGAATCAAATCTAAATTATTATCTATTTCTACCAATCCATCAGAAGAAATATTGTATGCAGTAAGAGGCTTAAGTAATATTTGAGATTTTGAAAAATGATTATAAATATTAGCATTATAATTAATTGCAACTATTTTATCAAATTCATTATTAACATCTACCCAAACATTATTATTATTTACATAAATATCATTATTAAAAGTTTTTATATATGTTTTAATATGAGCCTTAGCGCTACTAACAAAGATACTACCATATAATACCTCAAAGATTCTTGCATACTTATCTGAGAGAATTTTTATTTTTGTATTTTCATCAATATGAACCTTCGTTATATCATCATCAAATAAAATGTTGCAAAAAGAATCATCACTTGAAGATATGATGTCATGATTAAAAATTGAATTTCCAACCAAAGGGACCAATCCTCTATTCTGAATTGAATTCTCAACATAGCATGAGCCACTAATATAGGATACAGTAGCTATTTTCAGGGGATTTTGAGTAAATAGAAAGCTCAATAATAATATATGTATGTATATAATATTTCTAATTTTCATAGCTATCATGCGGAGAGGGGGAGATTCGAACTCCCGATGGATTTTCATCCATACACGCGTTCCAGGCGTGCACCTTAAACCACTCGGACACCTCTCCTAATTATAAAAAAGTAATGATTAATTACATTATAATTTAGGATATTATCTCTTTTTTAAAAAAAAATCTTGAATTATTTTTTGGCACTCGTCTTTTAATATTCCACCTTGGACCTTATTTATATGATGCATTTTTATATTTAAGCTATTTTTTACCTTATCAAATCCAAATTCAATATCTGGCAAACCATAAAAAACATTTTCAATTCTTGCATTTATAATTGCTCCTATACACATCATGCATGGCTCTTTTGTTATATATATAGATGTAGAATTCAATCTCCAATCTCCTAACTTATTAGATGCTGCTGTAATTGCTATGATTTCTGCATGGGCAGTAGAATCCTTTAATATTTCTATTTGATTATACCCTGTTCCAATAATCATATCATCTTTAACAATGACGGCACCTATTGGGACCTCATCAATCTTATTAGCTTTCTTAGCTTCTTTTAATGCATACAACATCCATTTTTCATTTTGATTAAGACTAATCATAAATTTCGTATTACATTTATCATATTACAACTAACTATACCTGCAGTTTCAGTTCTAAGACGACTATCCCCAAGTGTCACAGAATGAAAATTATAACTTTCACATAAAGTTATCTCATCTGTAGTAAAGTCTCCTTCAGGACCAATTAAAACACAGTTTTTAGTATATTTTAAAATCTCATTTCTAAATGAAAATAGAGTTTTTTTATTTTTATTTTCAAGATGACAAATAAACTTATTGTTATCACTACATTTTTTTATAAAGTCCTTAATATCAATAGGTTTATTAATAATAGGCAACTTAGCTTTAAGGCTTTGTTTAAGTGCAGCTATAGCAGTCCTGCGCAATCTCTCTTCCTTAATTTTATGCCTTAATGTTCTAGAGCAATCAATAAATGAAATCTCATCTACCCCTATCTCAGTTGATTTTTCAATAAACCATTCCAATCTATCATGATTCTTAATTGGAGAAATCCCAATATGTACATAGTAATCTTTTCTACAATAATTTTCAATTATATTATCAATTGAAACTTCACAATTACTTTTATTAATTTTTTTAATTCTACATTCATAAAGATTACCTTTTCCATCTACAATACTAACTATGTCTCCTATATTGCGTCTCATAACTTTAACACAATGTCTAAAATCCATGGAATCTAAAATAATAGAATCAGTATTTATATTTTCTGAAAAGAAAAATTCCATCTAGTTTAAAATTGGTTGCAATATTTTTAATTTTCCATCGATATTTTCATAAGGTTTAATGCCAAGCAATTTACATAACATTGGATATATATGAATTAATTCAAATGTATCAATTCCCATATTATTTTTAAATTGTGGGCCATATGCATAAAAAATAGCATGCATATTCATACTATCACAGTCGTATCCATGCATTCCTTTTACCGGCAATTTACCATTATATTCTTTAAGTAAATCATGAGTATACAGCATCCACCCTTCATCTGCAATAAGCAAAAAATCATAATATGGGTTATGATAATGCAATTCATTATTATCTCTAGATGAAGTGATTGTTACATGAGGAATATCAATATCAGAAAATAACATCTCTTCTTTTTTTTCAGAACTCGTTCTCAAAAAACCTCCATCTTTAACACTCATGAGAGGACCTTTCCCATGTATTATGCCTGGAATATTATAATCATTTATATTTATAACTTTTTTTTCTGAAACATCAACCATACCATGATCACTTACAATAACAAAATTAATATTATTGTAAACATCTAATTGTTTTAAGGATACAATAAGGTTGCCTAAAATAGAATCAGAATCTTCAATTTTTCGATTAACTTCTTTAGAATTAGCCCCATAAACATGACCTGCATGATCTGGCTCATTAAAATAAAGACAAATCAATCTAGGTCTTTCTTGAATTGGTAATTCAAGCCAATCAACAACTTGTTTAATTTTAATCTCAGATTCTATTCCTGATTGATAGTTTTTATAATATGTTGGGTAGTAACCCCCTATTTTTGCCTCAGATCCAACCCAAAAATAAGTTGCTGTTATAATACCATTTTTTTCTGCTGTTACCCATAT
>CAYVTK010000112.1:0-4108 GCA_964454465.1 uncultured bacterium
GGTAGCCCCAAAATATTTGTATATCTTGTAATTTGGTTAATGTTCTTGGTTTTTTTCGGTACAATTGCACAAAGAGACTCTGGATTATATTTAGTTCAGCTTGATTATTTTTCAAGTTGGATTAAATGGTTTGGACCAATACCAACCCCAAGTGCAAAATTCACAATGTTTCTTATGACTCTTAATCTTTCAACCTATTTTTTTAGAGACTATATATGGAAAATACAAAAAATTGGTATTACCATTACCCATGCGGGTGTTCTTCTTTTATTATTAGGGGGAGGCTTAACATCTTTATTTAGTATTGAAGGTAGCATGATAATTGATGAGGGAAAGCGTTCTAACTTTTTTGAAAATTATTATATTAAAGAATTTATAATTATAGATAAAAGTAGCAGCCAATATGATCAGTATACTATTTTTGATGAGCATCTACTTCATAGAGGAGCATTACTCAATTCTGAGACTATCCCATTTGATATAGAAGTTTTAGATTATTATGTAAACTGTAATCCTGTTCAAAGAGTATATCTTGGAAATGAGAATTTTCAGGGTATGGCAAAGAATTTTTATCTGCAAGAATTAAAACCAGAAAAAGAGTATGAGAAAAATAGACCTGGAATTATTTATGAAGTGAAAGGTAAAAATACGGCCAAGTATGATGGAATATATATATTGTTTATGGGGCAAACTATCCCTCAAGAATTTGATTTATTCGAAGTAAAACTAAGGCCTTATAGAACTTATTTGCCATTTGAAATTGAACTAATCGATTTTAAAAAAGAAATGCATCCAGGCACAAATGTTGCAAAAAGTTTTAGTTCACAAATTAATTTAATTGAAAATGATGTTTCCAGAAAAGTATTGATCGAAATGAATGCGCCCTTGAGGCATTCTACCTATACATTCTATCAGGCCTCTTTCATAGAAGAGGGAGATAAACAAACATCAGTTTTGGCAACTGTTAAAAATTATGGGAGAATGTTTCCTTATATCTCCAGTATTATTATGTGTATTGGAATATTACTGCATATGCTTGTTATGTTATCAAAAAAAAATAGAAAAGCATGAAAATATTTAAATTCATATTATGCTATTTATTATTTAGTACATTCTTATTATCTCAGAAATTTAATTTTTCAAATTTTCCAATACAAGAATCAGGTCGAATTAAGCCTCTTGATACCTATGCTAGGAATCAACTTTTAATTTTTTATGGTAAAGATTATTTCAAAGATGATATAAATAATGAGAAAATAAAAGCTATTGACTGGCTGCAAAGTTTATTACAAAACCCTTCTGAAGAACTTAATAAAAAAATATTTTATATAAGTAAATGGAGTAACTCCCCAGAGGTTGAGGTTAGTTTAGATTTAGATGGCAGAGAATCACATCTGTATAGCTTTTATGAAATAATCGAAAGTTTCCAAAATAACAATGAACTTTTAGAAAGCCTAAAACAAAAATCTCAAGATGATTATACGCATGTTGAACAACAGATAGTTGATATTTATTCAAAGGTTGTTTTTCTAGATGAAGTTGCACATAGCTTTATGTGTTTAACACCCCAAATATCTATTGATAATGAAGAAGTAAAACAAGCCTTGCAGTTAAAAGATGATTCAAAATTAAGCTATTTTTTCTTTGTTAATAATATTGATTTATTTAGTCCACTAATGAAAGAATTACTAGAAATATCTCCTGAAGATTGGACATTAAAGCATAAGGAATTAAATAGAATAGCTATTGAGTTGCACCACCTTACTAACTATCAATATGCACAATCTATAAAAATAATTTCACCTGATTCTAATGATCAAGATGAGTGGTTCTCTCCATGGGAAATCATGATGAAGGATGAAATATCTGACAAGCAAAAAGAAGCTCTTATTCAATTTGAAAATTATTTAAAGATTAAGCCTAATGATAATGTTGAAGATTATAATTTTTATTTAGATCAGGATATAGGCGTTAATATAAATAGTTTGAAGAAAGAAGTTCATAATAACCACTTTAAGTACTTTAATAAAAGTTTGATTTTATATTTACTTGCATTAATAGTATTAGGTTTTAGTTCAATATTTACTTCGTATACATTAAGGCCAATTATATTTACACTTACGGGTGTTGGTTTTATTTTTCATGTAATTGGAATTATTGATAGAATGATTATTATGCAAAGACCACCTGTCTCAACATTATATGAATCAATCATTTTTGTTGGTTTTGTACTCGTCTTAATAACTCTCATATTTGAAAATATACGTAAAGATTCAGTATCAATATTTACAGGTTTAATAGGTGGTGTGATTTTGCATTATGTTGGGCTAAGATATGCAGCAGAAGGTGATACTCTTGGAATGTTAGTAGCTGTTTTAAATTCTAATTTTTGGTTATCTATTCATGTGACTACAATAACATTTGGTTATGGAGTTTCTCTTGTATCAGGTTTGATGGGCCACATGTATTTGATAAAATCTTCAATTACAAAAACAACAAAGGAAGAGCTGAAGAAAATATATGACAATGTATATATATTAACTTTAATAGCATTATTTTTTACTTTATTTGGAACGATTTTAGGAGGTATTTGGGCAGATCAATCATGGGGAAGATTTTGGGGATGGGACCCAAAAGAAAATGGAGCTTTATTGATTGTGATGTGGCATCTTATGGTACTACATCTTAGAGTCTCAGGAATGGCAAAACCATTATTATTTTGTTTCTCTGCCTCTTTAGTTAATATCATTGTTGCGCTTGCTTGGTTTGGTGTTAATCTATTAAATGTTGGTTTACATAGCTATGGTTTTACTGATAGTGTTGCAACAAATCTGTTTTTATTTATAGGTTTTGAAATAGTATTATGTTCAAGCCTTTACTTCTATAGCAAGAGGCATATACAGAAAAAATATTAGATTAGTTCTTATATTATATATAACTTTGTAGACTATCAAATTGTATTATTATATGAAAGGTGAGGGTTTTATGTTTAAATATTTTTTATTTTTTATTTCAATATTTTCATTTCTTATTTCAACTGAGATAGATCATACTTATAATAGCGTTGTTACATCATTTACAAAAACATCTAATTCTGGTAGGGTGAATTTTGGAATTGCGAGTAATAGTGCTAAATATAATAATATATATATCAATGATGAAAGTAACGCATTTATAAACTCTCTTTCTAAGATAGAAGGGGTAACTTATTCAGGGTATGATGTAAATCTTATGTTTGAAGCAGCAGGCTTAACTAATGACCCCCTTGATAATGAGATATTTGATCTAACTGATTTTGAATTTAGCTATAATACTATTATGCTTGATGCCTCATACCATGGATATAATGGAATGGGCTACTATGCTTCTTACGAAATTGGCCAAATGAAATTTCCTTATTCTAATCTAACACATGATTCTTGGAGTCCTAATACAACATCAGTAACAGTTGGTATATATGCATTATGGAATGAAATGTATGCAATGAGCTCTCCTGCTATAGTAGATGGCAATCAATTTACTTTTCCAACTACTAGAATTTTTACGGGTTTCTACCTAAGTAAAAATCGTGATTTGTTCGATAAATATTCTAATATTGCATATCTTCGATTTGCTATGGATTTTATAATTTCCAATAAGCTAGTTTTAACTAATAAACTAGATTATGAATTATCAGATGATAGTGATGTGTTTATGTCAATTCTTACATCTAAATTTATTTATGATTTAAATGATAATGTCTCTATTGCAGGGAGTTCTTCATTTGAGCAAGATAATCAAGGCGATTACTTATTGAATCTCTTATTAGAGGGAGGTTATCAATTTAGCAGCCTTAGCTATGGTTATACTAAATTAGATTTAAAACTGGTTCCATATTTTAGAATGAATATTGGAGGTAAAAATAAAATTTATTCTAATGAAGAATTCGGATTTAAAATTAATATATTCTTCAATTAATATTCTTAATCTAATATAATAATACTTTTTACATAAGATTACATCTTTATGTTTAAATTGGTTATTGATTTTTCTTAGATTCTCTCAAAACGTATTATAGCAAATGTTAAAAAAAATTATTTTTATATATATTTTATTTCTACAATTATCT
>CAYVTK010000113.1:0-4094 GCA_964454465.1 uncultured bacterium
CGACCCCTTGACCCCCAGTCAAGTGCGCTACCAGGCTGCGCCACGTCCCGAGTTTTCTTTATTCTTTTAAATCATTAATTATATCGATTGTTTCCTGAAGCTTTTTCTTTAAATCTATTAAAAATTCTCTATCAACTTTTTGAGATGATATTGCAACAACATTTGATGGATCTTTAGATTTATTAGAATAATATTCTTCTAAATATTGCTTAGCACCTCTGATAGTAAATTTTTTATCGTATAAGAGCTCTTTAATATGTCTTATGATTTTTATATCTTCATCTTTATAAGTTCTATTTCCAGCTCTATTTTTTGCAGGATTCAAAATAGAAAATTCAGTTTCCCAATATCTAAGAACATATTGTTTAAGACCAGTCATTTCACTCACATCACCAATCGAATAATATAATTTTTTTATATTTTTAATTTGCATAGTTTTCTTTGATTTTCACTTAAAGTAATACTTTAATTTATAACTAATAATCCATATATATCAAGACTTTAGTTCTTTTTTTTTTTGAAAAATTTAAAAAATAGGTTTAAAAGGAATGTTAAAAGCTTCTGAAACCCCTTCGTGGGTCACATTACCTTTATAAATATTTACACCACCTTTAAAAAGAGATTTTTTAAAGGATTCTTCCCCTTCTGAGACTAATAGTTTTATGTAAGGTAAGGTCACATTGGTTAAAGCTAAAGTTGAAGTATACGGAACAGCTCCAGGCATATTAGATACACAATAATGCAATATATTATCAACAGTATATGTTGGATTCTCATGTGTTGTTGGTTTACAGGTCTCCACACATCCTCCTTGATCTACAGCAACATCCACAATAACCGAACCTGGTTTCATAGTTGAAAGCATAGATTTCTTTATTAATTTTGGAGCTTTAGCTCCAGGTATAAGAACGGCACCTATCAATAAATCTGTATAAGTAAGAGAGTTTGCAAGGTTATGAGAGTTTGAATACAATGTTGTAACATTTTCAGGCATAATATCATCTAAATATCTTAATCTGCTCATATTAATATCGAGAATATTTACCTGAGCACCTAAGCCTGCTGCTAATTTTGCCGCATTATATCCAACAACACCTGCACCAAGAACTGTTACAACTGCAGGTTCTACTCCTGGAACACCACTTAAAAGCTTACCCTTTCCACCCATACTACCTTCAAGGCATTTAGCGCCATTTTGAACAGACATTCTTCCTGCCACCTCACTCATAGGAATCAATATAGGTAAACTTCCATCAGGAGATTCAATTGTTTCATAAGCAATTGCAATGCACCCAGAATTTAGAATTCCTTCCGTAAGATTTTTATCTGCAGCAAAATGAAAAAAAGTAAATAGTAGCTGACCTTCCTTAATCATGGAAACTTCTTCAGATTGAGGCTCTTTAACTTTGACGATTAAATCGGAAACGGAATAAATATCCTCTATATTAGGAACAATTTTTGCTCCTACCTCTATATAGTCTGAAGATAAAAAACCGCTCCCTGCGCCCGCATCTTCTTGAATATAAACAGTATGTCCCGCTTGCACAAGCTCATCTGCTCCATATGGAGTTAAGGCAACACGCTTTTCATTATTTTTAATTTCTTTAGGTATTCCTATTATCATCTAGAATATCCAGATCAAAGCAAAGCTTTCATGCTCAAGCTTAGCTTTCCATTATCAATTTTTAAAAGCTTAACTTTAACCATATCTCCAACAGCTAAATGATCTGAAACATTATTAATTCTTTCTTTTTTAATTTCAGATATATGTAATAAACCATCTTTATTAGGAGTAATTTTAACAAAAGCTCCAAAATCCATTATTTTTACTACTTCACCATCATAAGATTCACCAGGCTTAAGCTCTAAGCTGTACTTGCCTATATAATCAACAACTTCATCCATAAGAGACTGATCTTGGCCTAATATAGTACAAGAACCATCATCATCTATATTAATCTCGCATTCATACTTTTCAGCCAATCCTTTAATATTTTTACCTCCTGGACCTATAAATTCCCCAATATTATCTACAGGGATTGTAGATTGAACAATTTTAGGAGCAAAATCTGATAATGTTTTTCTATGTTCAGGAAGTGCCTTAAGCATTTCATCTAGAATATGAATTCGTGCTTCTTTTGCCTGTGTAAGTGCATCTTTCATAATCGCAATAGATAATCCATCTATTTTAATATCCATTTGTATAGCTGTAATCCCTTTTTTAGACCCTGCTACCTTAAAATCCATATCGCCTATATGATCTTCTGTTCCTAAAATATCTGTTAAAACAGCATAATCATCACCTTCTTTAATAAGGCCCATAGCTACACCCGCAACAGGGTCCTTGATAGGAACCCCTGCATCCATTAATGATAAAATGCTACCACAAACAGTAGCCATAGAAGAGGATCCGTTTGACTCTAATATTTCAGAGACAACTCTAGTAGTATAGGGAAATTCTTCAAAAGTAGGTAAAGATTTCCTAATTGCTCTTTCAGCCAAATTTCCATGTCCAACTTCTCTTCTAGATAAACTAAATTTTCCTCTAGCTTCACCAACAGAAAAGGACGGAAAATTATAATGTAACATATGATTCTTATAAACAAGACCATCAATATTATCTAACATTTGTTCATCACGTTTTCCACCTAGAGTAGTAACTACTAAAGCTTGAGTCTCCCCTCTTGTAAATGTTGCAGAGCCATGAGCTCTTGGTAAAACAGAAGTCTCGATATTAATATCTCTTACAGTTTTAGTATTTCTTCCATCGGCTCTTTTATTTTCCTTAATCACAGTATCTCGTAGATCTTGGGATATTTTATCATTTATATATGATTTTATAAATCCAGAATCTTCAGGATGTTCTTCTGCTAATTTAGATACGATACCTTCTATATATTTATCTATATCGGAATATCTTGCATCTTTAACCTTTGGCATATTTAAATCTTTGACATCTTTGTTTGGAACTAAATTATCTATAGCGCTAATAAGGTCTTCATTTATCACCGCTTCAGGAATTTCTCTTTTTTGAATATTTAGTTTTTTTGAAATATCAATCTGAAATTTAATAAGGTCTTTAATTGCAGTGTGTGCAAATTCTAATATATCAAGAAAATCTTCTTCAGTTATAAAATCACACTCCCCTTCAACCATCATGATAGAATCTGAAGTTCCAGATATCACTATATTAATATCTGAAGATTCTATATCACTTTTCAAAGGATTTAATTTAAGCTCTCCATCTATTCTCCCAACCCTAACAGTTGCAATAGGTCCATTCCATGGAATATCGGAGATCATTAGAGAAAAAGAGGCACCAAGTGCAGCTAAAATATCCGCTTCATTTTCAGAATCGTAAGATAAAACATATATATCAACTCTTGTTTCATTATTGAAGCCTTTTTCGAACAAAGGTCTTAAAGGACGATCTGTTAATCTTGATGCTAATATTTCATGCTCAGTTGGCCTTGCTTCTCTTTTAAAAAATCCCCCAGGTATTCTACCTGCTGCATAAAATTTTTCTCTATACTCTACAGATAAAGGGAAAAATCCTCTATCTTCTTCTATACCTTTACTTGCTGTCACGGCAACTAAAAGCGAGGTATCACCATATTGTATAATACATGAACCGCTTGCCTGTCTTGCTAATTTTCCACTTTCTATTGAAAGCTCCCTACCGCCAAATTCTATTTTTTCTTTTATCAATTTTTACTTCCTTATATTTAGTTTTTCTATTAATTTTTTATATGCTTCTAACTGAGTTCTTTTAAAATATTTTAAAAGTTTTCTTCTCTTAGAAACAAGTAACAATAAACCTCTTCTTGAACTATGATCTTTTGTATTGTTTTTGAGATGTTTATTGATAGTTTTTATACGCTCTGTTAAGATAGTTATTTGACTATCTGCAGAACCCGTATTAGTATTACTTTTATTACTCGCCATTTTTACTCCTAGTCAGTTACTTTTTCAATACTTGCTATATCGTCTTCAATTTGAGTTATAAGCTCTTCCTTTGATGAAAATGCTACCTCATCTCTTAAATACTTTAAAAACTCTACCTTGATTTCATTATTATAAAAATCAAAATTTTT
>CAYVTK010000114.1:0-4078 GCA_964454465.1 uncultured bacterium
ATAGTTAAATTTAGTTGTATTTACGTATTCTACTAAACGATTTTTATAGATTACTGAAAGTATATTGTAATAGATTTAAACAAAAGTTAAATTCAATTATATATTTTTCATAAAATGAAAGCATTTAAAACGAAAATCATAGCTCTATGTAATCAAAAAGGTGGTGTGGGGAAAACAACTTCATCCATTAATATTGCATCTTTTTTAGCAATTACTGAAACACCAACACTTCTGATTGATATGGATCCTCAGGCTAATGCATCAACTGGACTTGGAGTAGAAATTAATCCTAAGCTAAAATCTTCATATGATGTATTAATTAATAATAAAAAAATATCAAAATGTATTCAAAAAACTGATATTGAATATTTAGATATATTACCTGCCTCTTATCAGCTAGCAGGCGCTGAAATAGAATTAGTTAGTATGTTTACACGTGAATCATTATTAAAAGATGCTCTAAAAGAAATTTATGGAAAGTATAAATATATCATTATTGATAGTCCGCCCTCTCTAGGACTATTAACTGTAAATATTTTTACAGCAGCTCATTCAATTATTATACCTATTCAATGTGAATATTATGCATTAGAAGGATTATCACAATTATTGAACACTATTAGGCTCATTCAAAATAATTTGAATCCTAAACTTGAAATTGAAGGTGTTCTTATTACAATGTATGATTCTAGATTAAATCTATCCAATCAAATTGTTGATGAAGTTAACCAATACTTTGGGAGTAAAGTATATAAAACATATATATATAGAAATGTCAAACTAGGTGAAGCTCCTAGTTTTGGAAAACCTATTTTATTATACAATGCATCTTCAACAGGTTCACATAACTATATGAGTTTGGTTTCGGAGATATTAAATCAAAATGGCTAAAGTATTAGGAAAAGGATTAGAAGCACTTATTAAAATGCATGATACCGAAGAAAATAATCGGTATTTAGCAGGTCAAATTCTCATTGAAAAAATAACACCTAACATAAATCAACCTCGACAATCTTTTGATGATGACAAAATGAAAGATCTAAAAAAGTCTATACAAAAAAATGGGGTGTTACAGCCAATTACCGTTAAAGAACTATCTGATGAAAAATATATGATTATTGCTGGAGAGCGGCGATATAGAGCTTCAAAATCCTTAGGCTTAAAATGGATTCCAGCATATTCAGTAAAAATTGATACAGATTCTGAGATGATGGAGTATGCATTAATAGAAAACATTCAAAGAGTCAATCTAAATGCAATTGAAGAAGCTGAAGGTTATGCAATTTTACGTGGAAAATATAATCTTTCACAAACACAAATAGCAGATAGAGTAGCAAAAAGTAGATCTGAAATAGCAAATAAAATGAGACTTTTAAAATTACCTCCTGTAATTAAAGATAGTCTTAGAACAGGTAATATTAGTTATGGTCATGCTCGATCATTAATTGCTATAAGAAAATCAAAAGATATGATTATGGTTTATCATCACATTATTAATAAAAATTTAAACGTTAGAGATACAGAATTGCTAGTAAAGCAGTCTATAAAAAAGAGTGAGCCTAAACGTTCAAATAAAAAATATAATTTTTCAAAATTTACAAATCAGCTCAAACAAGCTTTTAATACAAAAATAAAAATAAAAATAAACAAAAAAGAAACCGGCATGATTCAGATTAATTTTAAGTCTTTGAAACATTTACAGCAATTAATTAAAAATCTTACTAATGAAGAATGACTATTTTTCAATTGTTTTAATTAATCAAAAAACAAAAATGAATTTTTCTATGAGTGTATCTCGTTCGGTATTTTACTTTATATTACTATGCTTTTCTTCTTTAATTATTTCAACTATAATATTATCATACCAAGCATATAAACAAAGACCATACAAACAACAGCTTGCTGTAATTTATAATAATAAAAATAATTTTTTAAATATGATGCATTATTTAAAGGAAAATGAGACTATAACAGATTCTATGATGATGAAATATAGCATCCTGTCTGAATATAATAATCTGCATAATATTACTCCTATACTAAAACCTGTAGATGGAATTATTACACAAGGAGTCAGCTTAAATAAAAAAAATCCTCATTATGGCATTGATATTGCAACATCATTTAAAAATAATATACAGGCTACACAAGATGGGATAGTTATTTTATCTGATGAAATTAAATCTCTAGGGCATACTGTGATTATTGCACATCCTAATAATTATTATTCAATCTATGGTCATATGCATAAGAGACTGTGTAAGGTACGTGATTTTATCAACATAGGAGATGTTATTGGTTTAGTTGGTGAAGTAAATAATGAAGAAGGTCCACATTTACACTTTGAAATATGGCATAATAATCTTATTATTGACCCAAGAAATTTAATCAAAGACTATAAAATAAATGATGTTTCAATCAAAGAATAGTAGCAGTTCATTGGGATCGATTATGTCAAAAGATATTGAGATTAATGGGGATATTAATATTTCTGGAGATATTCTTATCTATGGGAAGGTATATGGAAATATCACTTCAAATGGCACTATCAATACGGCTAAAGGCTCAATTGTTGAGGGGCATATTACAGCAAAAACAATATTTATAAGTGGAACCATCAATGGCAATCTAGATATTGATAATAAAGTGGTGATAGAGTCATCTGGTACCTTAAATGGCAATATTAAATCTTCAATTATTACAATTGAAGAAGGAGCAAATTTTGATGGTATGTGTAACATGTTAAGGTCCGGCGAATCCAATGTACAAAAAATTAGTGCAATCTAAATAGTATCCCTAATGCGTAAACCTAATACGAATCTTCAAAAAGCAATGTCTGCTGGCTACACACTGCTTGGATCTCTTTTAGTTTTAGGAGGGATTGGATATTATTTTTCAAATAAATATAACAACATACTTTGGCTAATTGGATTATCTCTTTTAGGGATTATTGTGGGTATGTATGAATTGTATAAGCAAATGAAATGATACTTGTTTTATATTCTATAATTCTCATACTACTTTGCTGTATTCCAATTTTAATCATACAATATAAATCAGATGTTGTAATAAAAAATAGCTTAAAGAATCATGTGATATTTTTTTTATGCAAATTGATAATTATTTCAATGTTTATATATATTTTTATTTTTAATTTAAGTATCTCAAATTATAAGTTATTTATTATCATTGGTTGTTTTATTTTTGTCGTTTTTCATTTTATAGAAGGATTTATTTTACAAAATATTTTAACAAAACATGGCAGGCAATAGTAGAGAAATGAGTGGCGATTTAATTCGTCACCACGTAACAAACGCTCCAATCTCAGAAGATAGTATTTTTTATCCTATCGCAGATTTTTTTAATTCTATATCTATACCTTTTAATAAACATGTCTTGATGCTATGGATTGCAGCAGCTATTACGTTAATAATTTCTCTTTGCGCAACAAGACGATATAGAAAAGATAAAACTGCACAACCTAAGGGAATTTCTCATATTTATGAAATGTTATTAGAATTTATAAAACAAGATATTATTTTGCCTAATATAGGGGAAAAAGATGCAAAAAAATGGATTCCATTAGCAGCATCTTTTTTTATTTTTATTTTAATGTGCAACTTTATTGGGCTTATTCCTTTTTTTGAAAAAGTTGGTGGTGGTGGTGGTGCAACTGCAACTGGAAATTTTGGTGTCACATTAGGTTTAGCAACAATTACATTCTTTGCAATTATTATTGCAGGAACTTTAAAGCATGGATTTATTGGCCATTGGAAAAACATGATTCCCCATGGCGTACCTGGTCCTGTTTTAATTATTTTGATACCAATTGAGATTATTGGAATGTTTGTTAAGCCAATGGCATTAACATTGAGGTTAGGGGCTAATATGACTGCGGGGCATATTGGTATGTTGGCAATTTTTGGATTACCTTATTTAATAGGTTCTCCAGCTATCCCTTCTGAAGGCTTATTACCACAACCATCATGGGGATTTGCTATTGTTGCTGTTGGTTTGAATGTCGGAATATTTTTCTTAGAAATTATTGTATCATTAGTACAGGCTTATGTATTTACAT
>CAYVTK010000115.1:0-4043 GCA_964454465.1 uncultured bacterium
ATTTGTATATACAGATTCAAAAAGTTCATCTATGAATTGATCATCTCGTGAAAGAGTAACCATAACACCTTCTATAGGGTTACCTTGCTGATCAGACACTATAACTTGAAAGTTATTAGATCCATTAATGAGCATTTGATTATGCTGCACAACCATTGTTTGAGGAGATGATGTCCATAGTTGCAATGCAGGATCTCCTAATAAATTATTCCATGTTGAAAACAAATAAACATTATCGTTTGGATTCTGAGGGTAGATTTCATTAATAGCTAATTTACCATGCACAACAGCCTCTCCAGCTGTTTTAGCTCCATTAATAAAAATACCTTCAAATATACCCATATCAACTATATTGTTAAAGGCTGTATGCGTATATGATTGGGCTGTTCAAATAACAGCGACAGCTCCTTTTGGACTCACTGATGTTCCTGCTCTATATAAAGATTCTGTCATACATGTAGTCTCTGTTGCAAAAGACCCTGTTCCACATGTTAAGGTTGCAATAAATGGTAATTTATACCCATTATTTAGCTGACCAACATCAGTTGATGTAAATCCACTAAAACCATAGAACCCTCGATAATTCAAATATGCAACGCCATCATTAATTTGATTCCTCATCCAATCGTCATAATCACTACCACCACTATATTTTGTTCTAATATCATTAATTCCACCATGTATCTGGACAATTTGCTCTATATACTGATTTGTAATAACTGTCGAAATCCCAGAATCGTTGGGGTCTCCAACTAAAGCTATTGCATTAAGCCAATCTAAATCATCTGCATAATTTTTTTCATAACCAATAATTTTATTGATTGCTGTAATTAAATCAGTTGTGCTTCTAATAGAAATTCTACCCAAAGTTACTTCAGGAAGCAAATCGTCGCCTTCTAACAAACTATATGGGAAATCACCCTCTCCTTGTGCTGTAGACCAACCACTGCCACCATATACAGTGTACGTAGGGACATCTATACTACCATTAGCATCTCCAATGAGACATACATGCTCAGGAGGACTCTCCCAATTATTATATGCATTTGAAATATAATTTTTTATATTTGTAGTTGAACCTCCTGCATCATCAGATGAAATAATATTAACAACATAACCTTGTTTATGTCTCCAATCAGTCAAATCTTCTAAATATTCAGATTCTGCTATATTTCCTCCACAAATATAAAGAATTGAGGGCTTTTGAAAGCTACGATTATCTTGATAATCCTCACTATTGATAACATAATTTTTATACATTGATTCAAAAATTTGAGATCTTGGAGCTCTTTGATTATTATTCCTATATCCTGATTCAGAAATAATAATATCTACATCAGTAAATATTTTTAATTGATTTGTTTTAGGATTATATTCATATGGAATAACTTCAACACTTAAAAACTCATATCCCCTTAAAGACATCCTATTAGATTTTACTTTTTCTTCTGGATATTTAATATCAGAGTTATAAAAATCAATATCTTTTATGAATATTTTTTCTTCATCAACTTTTTTAAACTTTTGAGATGGAAATAAATTGATATTTTCATATACAGTATAATCCCCTATTTCCAAATCAACGAGATAATCCTTATCATAATCTATAGAATAATTAAATGTATATGTTGGTAATTGAGGCTTTCCAATATTTTGAGTACTTCCTTTTGAATCAGATGCTATAATATGATAACCATCTACTTCTTCAATAGAAGCTTCACCTATATTCAAATTTATTACAGAATAGTTTAGACTTTTATCTTTAACTGTAAATGGACTAGCACATAGAATTGAAAAAATAAAACAAAAAAAATATATACAAAAAAAATTCATAAAAATATTCCCTAATTTAAGACTCTAATTTAAAATTTTATAGCTTAGACAAGCAAAATATTCTTATAACAGAATGTAACAAATAGTTAGATGCATTAATAAAAATTTTTATATATTAAAACATAGTGAATACCCTAGAATCTAAAAACATTAATTTATTAATTGATTTTGATAGCACAGTCATAAAAGATGAATCTTTAGAATTGTTATCTGAAATTTCAGTTAAAAATCCAGATGACAAAACAAAAATCATACATATAACACGTGATGCAATGGAAGGTAAAATAGGATTTTCAAATGCATTAAAAGAAAGAGTTTCATTATTAAAATCAAAAAAAAGTCACCTTAAAGATGTAATTGAGATAATACAAAATAGATTAACAGATAGTTTTATTCAAAATAAAAAGTTTTTCAAAGAAAATAATTCAAATTGTTATATCATATCTGGAGGTTTTTTTGAAATTATATATCCAATCTTAAAGCCATTTAACATATCAAAAAATAATATCTTTGCAAATAAATTTTTATACGATAAAAATGATAATATTATTTCAATTGATGGTAATAATGCTTTATCCAAAGATAAAGGAAAAGTTGAAGTAGCAAAAAATATATCAGGTCAAAATATCATTATTGGAGATGGGTATACTGATTATGAAATAAAAAAATTTGGTTTTGCAGAAAAATTTATCCAATTTTCTGAAAATATAAATAGGCCTATTTTAAATTCACTTTCAGATTATACAGCATATGATTTTAATCAAGTAATAAGCTATATAAAAAATAATTTTTAGTTATGAATCAAGAACAATATAAAATAGAACAAGATTTGCATTTTCAAGATCTAATGTTACATAGAGTTCATGAAATTCTGTTAATTGCGAGTCCATATGATGGATATATACTTGAACAAGATGGAAAGTTAACAGAACAAATCCTTAGTGAATATATTGGTATGAATCTAAGCTATGCACCAAGAGTATGGAATGCAACCTCTGCAAAAATAGCTACGAGTATGTTACAAAAACGTAATTTTGATTTAGTAATTATAATGATGAGAATTCCTGATATGAATGCAATTCAATTAGGAGGAGAAATAAAATCAAAATATCCTAAGAAACCAATCATATTATTAGCATTTGATGAATCAGAAATCAAACAAATTACACAAAAACAAAAGACGTATTTTGATGATATATTTATTTGGGGGGGAGACTCAAGTGTATTTCCAGCTATTATAAAATTAGTAGAAGATAAAAAAAATGTTATCAGAGATGTAAGAAAAGCAGATGTAAGAGTAATTCTTCTTGTTGAGGATACACCAAAATATTATTCTTCATTCCTGCCTGTTATGTATAAAGAGGTTATATATCATACAAAACATTTAATAAATCAAAGTTTAAATAATACTCAGAAATTATTGCATATGAGAGCTAGGCCAAAAATTTTATTAGCAACAAACTATGAAGATGCAATAAAAATAATTAAAAAATTCCATCTAAATATTCTTGGTGTTATATCTGATGTACGATTTACAATTAATGGCAAAAAAAAACAATTTGCAGGCATCCAACTTATTAAAGAAATTAGAAATCTTGACAAATCACTTCCAGTTATTTTTCAAAGTAACCAAAAAATAGAGAAAAAAATATTAGATGAATATTCAGCTAAATTTTTAAATAAAAATTCACGTACTTTAATTAAAGATTTAAGGAATCTTATCATTAATAATTTTGGATTTGGTGATTTTAATTTTAGACTTAAAAGTGGCAAAATAATTTCAAAAGCTTTGAATATTAAACAACTAAGAAATAAAATTAAAAAAATTCCTAAATCTTCACTTTTATTTCATGCATCAAATAATCACTTATCAAATTGGCTAGCAGCACGGGGAGAATTTAAATTATCATCTCAATTCAGAGCAATTAAAGATGAGCATTTCAAAAACATCGAAGATAGAAGACTACTACATATTGAATTATTAGATCAACATATTAATAAAAAAGATACTCCTATTATTGTCGAATATTCAGAATATACAGAAAAAAATCATTCTTTTGTTAGGATTGGGAGTGGTTCATTAGGTGGAAAAGCAAGGGGATTAGCATTTGCTAATTCTATACTAATAGATTATAAATTAAAAAATAGATTCCCTAATATAAATATTAGAATTCCAAAAACTATTGTTATTAGTACATCTGAATTTGATG
>CAYVTK010000116.1:0-4019 GCA_964454465.1 uncultured bacterium
TCGTTCGTTATTTAATATGGGTTGGTATCTGGTCAAAGGAATATAAAATTAAATCAGTAACTCTAGAAGAATCATCTAGGGAAACTATTGAAAGTGTAAAAGTAGATAAATATAAAGAATATTTACTTCAACGATATGTTAAGGTTATTAAAGATCCAACTACAAATGAATTTATTGTAATCGAAACTGGAGCTGGACTTGAACTCCCTATTCCAAACACTAATACATTCCCAAATACCTATTCAGGAACAGTTGTACAGGATTTAGAATTTTATAGAGAAAATTATAAAGAACTTCCCTCAAATGATAAAATAATCAAGACATGGTATGAGTCTGATTGGATTATCAAAAAAGCTAATACTGAAAATGAAGTATTTACTTTAATTAAGAAACAAAATAAAGGTATTTTAACGGGTTATCTTGGTTATTCATCAAAAAAAGGGAAAGATGTAACAACTTTATATATAGAGAGACTTCATATCTCAGCAATTTTTGGAGTAACAAGCTTTCTGCTAGTGTATTTAATTTGTATTCCACTTGGAATTCTAAAAGCAGTAAAACATGGATCAAAGTTTGATGTTATTTCTAGTTTTACAGTTTTCACTGGTTATTCTATACCAGGTTATATTTTGGGATTAGTACTATTAGTATATCTAGGAGGAGAAATTTTTCCACTACATGGATGGCGATCTGAAAACTTTAATGATTTAACGCTCCTTAATAAAATAAAAGATCAAATATGGCATGCATTTCTTCCTTTATTAGCCTACATGGTTGGTAGCTTTGCAACTATGACCGTATTAATGAAAAATTCTTTAATGGAAAACTTAAGTCAAGATTATGTCCGAACAGCTTTTGCAAAAGGTCTTTCAGAGAAAAGAGTTATTCTTGCTCATGCTGTTAGAAATTCACTTATCCCTCTTGCCACTGGAATTGGCGGGTTTATTACAATGTTTTTTGGTGGATCTTTTTTAATTGAAAAAACATTTGGAATTGACGGAATTGGACTGCTTGGATATAATGCTCTTATTGAAAGAGATTATGATATTATGATGGGGACTACAGCATTTTTTACAATAGTAGGTCTAATAGGTAACTTAATTTCTGATATTGCTTATGCAATTGTTGATCCTCGAATCAGGTTTAAATAATGAGAAAAATATTTCATATATCAAATAATTCTATTTTAGCTAAACGATTAAGAAAATTTAAATCATTAAAAAGAGCATATTATTCCTTGATTATTTTAGTTTCACTATATGCAATGTCAATATTAAGTCCCCTTCTTGTAAATAACAAACCTATCTTAGTTAAATACGAAGGAAATTATTACTCTCCTTTATTTACCGATTTGTTTACAAATGATTTTTATGAAGCAAAATTTTTTGGTCAAGATAGTATAAGAGGACAAATTAAATATGGCGAACCTCATTATCGATTATTAAAGAAAAAATTTGAAATAGAAAATAGTAATAATTATGTTATTATGCCTTTATATCCCTATAATCCATATGAAGATGTTTTATCAGAGCTTGATGAACAATATACTGATTTAAATGGAAATAATAAATGGGATGAATCAGAACCATTTATTGATACTAATGGGGATGGAAAATTAAATCAATATCGTCCAGCAACATTCCCCGATTCAATTCATGTTATGGGTACTGATAATCAAGGTAGAGATGTCCTTGCTCGTTTAATTTATGGATTTCGAATTTCAATTACATTTGCTCTTATTGTTACAAGCATCTCGTATACTATAGGTATTTTTCTAGGTGGAATACTTGGGTTTTATGGTGGAAAAGTAGATTTATTTGGATTAAGGTTTATTGAAATATATGCTTCAATTCCATTTTTATTTATGCTAATGATTTTAGGTAATTTTATAAAACCCAATATATATATATTAGCATCAATGTACATTATATTATCTGGCTGGGTTTCTACATGCTATTTTACTCGTGGAGAATTCTATAGAGAAAAAGCCAAAGACTATGTTTCTGCTGCAATTTCAATGGGTCAGTCAAATATAAAAGTAATGTTTAAACATATACTCCCAAATGCATTAACTCCAGTGATTACATTTGCTCCTTTTGCAATTATTGGATATATATCAGGATTAGTTAGTCTAGATTATTTGGGATTTGGATTACAGCCACCAACACCTAGTTGGGGAGAATTGTTTAGCCAAGGGGCAGAAAACTTACAATATTGGCATCTAGTAGTATTTCCATTAATTGCAATGGGTGGAACATTATTTTTAATAACCTTTATTGGAGAGGGAATACGAGAAGCTTTTGATCCAAAAGTACATTCGAGATTACGATAATGGAAAAATTAATTGAAATAAAAAAATTAAAAACATACTTCTACACAGAAGCAGGTACTGTAAAAGCTGTAGAAGATGTATCTTTTGATATTATAAAAGGTGAAGTTCTTGGAATTGTAGGTGAATCTGGGTCAGGCAAATCTGTAACTTCATTATCAATTAATCGATTAATTCCAAGCCCCCCGGGAGAAATTGTAAGTGGACAAATACTTTATAATGGAACTAATTTGCTTGATTTAAGCTATGAAGATATGCGTAATTATAGGGGAAATGATATTGCTATGATATTTCAAGAACCTATGACATCTTTAAATCCTGTTATGAAAATTGGTAAACAAATGAATGAAGTTTTAATTAAACATAAAAATTTGACCGTTGAAGAAGCAACTAAAAAAAGTATTGAAATGCTAGATGCGGTAGGAATTCCTGACCCAAAGGAAAGAATGAATGAATATCCTCATCAATTTTCAGGAGGGATGAGGCAGAGAGTAATGATTGCTATGGCATTGCAATGTAAT
Source organism: uncultured bacterium (assembly GCA_964454465.1). Taxonomy (GTDB): domain Bacteria; phylum Fidelibacterota; class Marinisomatia; order SCGC-AAA003-L08; family D37C17. The sequence goes on from CAYVTK010000116.1 coordinate 2,851, forward strand.
CCTGCTTTGCTTATTGCAGATGAACCTACAACAGCACTTGATGTAACTATTCAGGCACAAATATTAGATTTAATGATGTCATTAAAAGATAAACGTTCTGATTCTGCAATATTACTTATTACTCATGATTTAGCAGTTGTAGCAGAAACATGTGATAGAGTTATTGTGATGTATGGTGGACAAATACAAGAGATTGCATCTGTTGATGAATTATTCAAAAATCCACTACATCCATATACAAAAGCGCTGATGGCTTCAATCCCTGATTTAAATAAAAAAGAAAAACGATTAAAAGCACTTCGAGGAATGGTTCCATCTATTCTAGATATGGGAGATGGATGTAAATTTTGTAATCGATTTGATCCAGAAGAATGTCCTTGTGCAGGTACAAAAGAAAATCAAAAATTAACTGAAATTAGTCCTGGCCATTTTGTTAGATGCCATGAAAAGATATTAAATGAAAATAAATGATGCTATATTAAAAATTAAAAACCTTAATGTTGAATTTCCTCTATTTGGAGGCATATTCCAACGCGAGGTATCTGCTGTGCATGCTGTTAAGAATGTATCTTTAGATATTCCAAAGGGTAAAACTATTGGGATTGTTGGTGAATCTGGATCAGGCAAATCAACTCTTGGTAAAGCAATCATAAACGTACTTAGACTTACAGCTCCAGATGTTCGATTAGATGGAAATATATTTTTAAATGAAAAAAATGAAGAAATAGATATATTTAGTCTTAATAGGCAAGAAATATTAAAATATCGATCTAAAATCCAAATGATTTTCCAAGATCCTTTTTCATCATTAAACCCAAGAATGCTTGTGCGAGACATCATAGGAGAACCTTTAGATTTACACACATCTTTATCAAAGGAAGAAAAGAAAGAAAAAATTGATTGGCTACTTGAAAAAGTAGGGTTGAGTAAAGAACAGTCTAATAGATACCCTCATGAATTTTCTGGTGGTCAAAGACAGCGTATTGCTATTGCAAGAGCTTTAGCGACAGAGCCTGAAATAATTATTGCTGATGAGCCTGTTTCTGCTTTGGATGTTTCTATTCAAGCTCAAGTAATAAATCTAATGATGGACCTTCAGGAAGAATTTAATCTAACAATAATTTTTATTGCTCATGATTTATCTGTTGTTAAGCATATCTCTTCTCATG
>CAYVTK010000117.1:0-3993 GCA_964454465.1 uncultured bacterium
ACTATTCCTATAAATAGCATACATAATAATTTTACATAGTCTTGTCCTTTTATACTTCCTATCATTTCTGGGCTACCAGATAAATAGGCGCTTGCAGCATAAAATTCTTCACCAATCAAGACATAGTCGCAAGCAGTAACAAAAAATGGAATTTGCGATGATGATCCTGTTCCTGCTACTTGAATAGCTCCTACAGAATTTCCAGTTTCTGCTAATATTAATGATTCAGCATAAAATTTACCTTGATAAAAAATTGCAGCTGGTTTTTCTCTTAACATAATACCATTAACTCCAGCAGCATATGCAAATTGATCATCTGTAACATAATGCACCATCCTATCATTATATAAATCAGGTCTTCCTTTTTTCAGATAAGCCTCTTTACATGATTCACGTGCAGCTTCCATAACAATAGGGACACAACAAGGAACATGTAAATCCGATTCATACTCTGCTGTCATTCCTGCCACATGACCTAGAATAATAACCCCTGATATAGTATCTATCTCATCAAGTCCTGAGATTCCAGGAACATATAAAACTGAAGATCCCATTTCTGTAGCTCGACCAACAGCTTCTTCCATAGCTTTCATAGCAGGAATGGGGCGCATGTATATTTCCTCACCACTTTTAGATTTTTGGATAAAATATTCAATCATAAAACATGAAATTAATATCGACACAAATGACAATTCATTACCATTAACAAAAATATCAGATGGATTTAAGAAATAAATCACAATAACAACTAATGGTATAATTAAAAAATAAATATATTGTTTAAGCTGATTCATAAATCATTTATTCATATTAAAATTTAAATCTTCAATTTTAGATATTAAAAATTCAACATTTTCTCTCTTTTCTAGTAAATCAATAAAATTATAATATTTTTTATCGTTAACAACCAATGTTAAGATTGGACCAAAAAATATTAATGCCTGACCTGCAATAAAAGAGATATATTTTGTACTTTCTAATAAGAAGATTGCCAAAACAGATGCTTTTTTATTTACAATTTTTTCTGCGAATTCAGTTAAAGTATCTTTTTCAGTATTTTTCATTATTATATTTTAACAAATTTTAGCTAGATAAAATAACCTCTAAATTAGCTCTTGGGATTATTTTTTTACTATTATCTTCAAATTCAACTTCAGCTACTCGAACCTTTGTTTCAGATTCCATTTGATCTAATTCATATGGTAATGATGAAATTTTTCCAATTTTACCGAAATATGGTTCTCTAATTATCCGAACAGTAGACCCTTCAGAAATAACAAGGTCATCTTCTTTAAAACTTTTACTCTGGCCAGAACCATCTGATTTAATAAAAATTTCAGGTCGTAGAACACCTGCTCGAATCTGAGTAGCACCATTTATAGAAACATCCTTATTATTGTTTTCTTTTAAAATATTAAATGTTCTTGATGCCATATTAATATTTCCAAAACCTTCAGTTAGAATTAGAGTTGTCGTATCTTCAGTTCCTGTAATAGCAACACCTAAAGAATAACCTAGAATTTTAGAAATCACATTATAATCAACACCTCCGCAAACAATCCCCTTAACACCCACACTTTTTGCCTTTTCATATATTTCTAGATTTATATAAGAACCACACACAATAATTTTATTTTCCAAATTATTTGTGATATTTGAAACATCAATTTTTTCAGAAGGAGTATCAACCAAAACACTCATTTCTCCTTGTTTTTCAGCACCAATGCCAATTATACCTTGAACAAAAGTACCTACAGAATTAATTAAAATACCTTCCTCATGATAAACATCTTTTACTTCACCTGGAATATAAGCATCCACATTAATAGGAACAGGATGTTCAGATACAACAACCTGACCTGTTACATCAGAAATATTAATTATTTTACCATCAATAGGAGATTTTATATCAGACTTAAACATTCCAAAAAGCCCTTTACTCTGTGCTATTAATTGATTTTTTTCAACACTATCATTTATTTTTGCCAACATGCACTCTTCTATTTGATTAGGATCAATATTTAATTGATTAGCGACATTAATCATTTGAACGTTTCCTGGAATTTCAGTTGAAGCAACAATAGTATCAGAAGCAACTATATCATCTGTTTTTACATGAACATTCCCCTTTAAAGGCAGACGCCTTTCTTTTGATATATTTGTATCTTTTAAAACTTTTAATCCTGGAGTATAAGATTTAGACATTTACTTCTTCCTTGTTATATTCATTAATCCCATGGGACCATTTTAATATTTGTTTAATTCTTTCAGAATCATCATTAGAAAAATGGATTTCTCTACCTCTTCCATCTAATACAATTCCAACCTCACCTCCATAAATTGTGCCTTTAAATTCATTTCCCTTGCCAAAGCCGAGATCTATGTTCCCATTTGGTTGAATTAGACAGTCATACTCACCATTTGGGATTGATAATAGCAATAATTCTCCATATTTTAAATTTCCTTCATATTTTTTTTCATCTGCTATAATCTCATATCTTAATAAATCTTGATCAATCTTATATTGTCCTAAAGGTGCAACGCAAGTTCCCAGCTTTATTAAACAATCTTTATGAAATACTTCTAAAGCAGCTTTTTCATGAAATGTTGACAGTACACCTAATTGAGGCATCATAAAAATTGAATCTACTGCAATTTGAGTAATACCTTCAGGAAGAAATGAATCTATCAACATTCTCATGGCCTGTGATCTTCTAGGAGCATGTGAAAGTACCCCACCTGAACCAACAATTAAATCAAGTTCTTTCATATTTACAATAGTTTCACCAGACATTTTCTGATCAAAAGTATCTGATATTGTTCTTTCTTGTTGAACTCCCTTTAAAGAAACTGCAAATTCTTTATGTTGAATAAATGAGAGTCTTAGTGCTTCTCTTGCAAGTGCTTGTTCAATTTTTAAATCATCTAATGTTTGAGGTATAGTTGTGGGACGTATCATCTTATTAGCAATTCTATTTGTTAAGTTTGAAGATTCAATTTCAAATGGAACCCATCTTGCAACATTTGAAACTCCCGCTTCAGACAATACATTACATATTGAATAACTCATACCTAAATTTGCACTAACAGTTCTATTAAATTCCCCATCAAAAACAGAGAATACATCCGTAGTAGCTCCTCCTATGTCAACCCCAACAACAGATATTTTTTCCACTTCAGAAATCTTTTTGATAATTTCACCTACAGCACCTGGTGTTGGCATAATAGGAAAATCAGTCCATTCCATAAGCTTATTATAACCAGGAGCTTGAGCCATAACATGTTCCATAAATAAATCATGAATTTTATCCCTACTTGGTTTTAAATTTTCTTTTTCTAAAGTAGGACGAATATTTGATACTACTAATAAATCTGAAATATCACCAATTACATCTTTAACATTCTCTTGAGCTTTATTATTCCCTGCATATATTATAGGTAATTTATAATTCATTCCAAGACGAGGCTTTGGATTCGCAGTTTTAATTATTTCTGCTAATTCTACAACATGAGAAACAGTTCCTCCATCAACACCTCCAGACAATAACACCATATCCGGTCTTAATTCTCTCATTCTTCTAACTTTTTCATGATACATTCTTCCATCATTAGATGCAAGAATATCCATAACAATTGCACCTGCACCTAAAGCTGCTCTTTGAGCGCTTTCACCTGTCATGCTCCTTACAACACCCCCAACCATCATCTGCAACCCTCCTCCAGCAGAACTTGTTGATATATATATATCAATGCCATCTGTATCTTCTGAACAAGTATTAATGAATTTTTCTCCATCTAAAATTTTTTTGCCAGATAGTTCTTCTAATTCAATGATTGAATTCAGAACTCCTCTTGTAACATCTTCAAAAGGGGCCTCTACCGTGGTTGGAGCTTCACCTCTATACGTTAAACGGTATTCATTATTTATATATTCAATCAGTATTGCCTTAGTAGTTGTCGAACCACAATCAGTTGCAAGAATAGTTTTGATAT
>CAYVTK010000118.1:0-3991 GCA_964454465.1 uncultured bacterium
TTTATTTGGATGCCACAAATGTTATAGGTACCGTGCAAAGTATGAATGACTTCACTGAAAATTATATAGATATTAATTTTAGTAATAATCAAATTGCTTTTGGTGATATTGATGTTGACCAATCAGGCAGTGCCTCTATATCAGGACAAGTTAATGTAGATGTTTTATTAGGAGTCCATGATTTTGAATTAATTGTTGAATCTGGATATATTGATTTAAATGGGGAATATAATGAAACAATAATTTCATATCCTTTTACTATTGATGTTTCATTAAATCAATTAGGATTTCCATTTGATACAAATAGTGAAGTAAAGCCAAGCCCTGCTATAGTAGATCTTGATGGTGATGGTAATTCTGAGATTATATTCGGAGATAATGCTGGTTTGATTCATGTTTTAGATAGTTCTGGTGCTCCTGTATTTGAGAATACTTTTCCATATGATACAGGAAATCAAATTTGGGGTTCTCCAGCTATTGGAGATGTAGATAATGATGGTAGTTTAGATGTAGTTATAACATCAAAAAATAAGCATTTATATGTTTTTGATCAATTTGGTTTGAAATTGGATCTTTATACTAATCAGTTCTTAGTGGGGACTCCAGCTTTAGGTAATCTAGATGAAGATTTAGACTTAGAGATTGTTTTTGGTGGATTTTCAAGTGATGCTGAATTATTTGCTATTAATATAGATGGTTCAGACGTAGAAGGATTTCCTCTATTATTAGATGAAAAAATGCAAAAAGGTGTTGCCTTGGCTGATTTTAATGGTAATGGAAAAGATGATATTGTTGTTGGTACAGATGATGATAATATATATTTAATTTATGATGATGGTAGTATAGGTTTTAGTTTTCTAACAGAAGATAAAATAAGATCTGCTCCAATTGTTGTTGATGTTAATGGAGAAAAAATTATAATTGTAGGTAGTAAAGATGGAAGATTGTATGCTTTAAACTCTAATGGTGAATTGCATTTTGATCCATTTGATAGTGGGAGTGCTATCTATACATCTCCAACCATTCTTGATACTCCTTCTGGTATGATGATATTTTTTGGTAATAATGAAGGTGAACTTTTTGCAATTGATATAAATGGTAATCTTAAAAATGGATTTCCTATTACTTTTGTTGAACAAGATATTTTATTATCCTTTAGTTCAATCGCAGGCTCAATTGTGTTTGAAGACTTAGATTCAGATGGCCTTGCTGAAATTATATTTGGAGATGAAGGTGGAGATTTACATATACTTAAAGCATCTGATAGCTCATACTCTGATTTTACTTATTATGACAGTATGCCTTTCTCTAATATATTTTCATATTCTTCTTCATTAAATATTCAAGATATTGATAGTGATGGTGATTTAGAAATATTTGGTGGTACTGCAGGTGATGTTATAATTTTAGATATAAAAGAAGAGTCTGAACTTAATCAGTATTGGAATGTATATAGAGGTAATTATTTAAGGAATGGTTTGTTTGTAACCTCATCTTTATGTACTGCAGGTGATATTAATAATGATGGAATATTAGATATATTAGATATTGTATCTATGGTTAATATTATTATTGGCTCTCCAGATTTAACAGAATTAGAAGAATGTGCTGCAGATATAAATGGTGATACAATTATTGATATTTTGGATATTGTAACACTTCTTAATTCAATAATGGGTTAAGAATAGAATTATGATTATAAATAATGGGAGAAAACTATGAGAGGACATCTTTCTTTTAGATCAGGGAATCCTGCTTTAACATCAAAAACTTTTAAAAATTTCGCACCTACATCTAACAATGTGATGACATTAGATGGTACGGTGAATAAAATAGCAATATCTTTAATGATTTTATTGTTTTGTTCTTATTATACATTTTCAACACAAAATGTTAGTTTTATAATGATAGGAATATTTGGAGGTTTAATAACAGCAATTGTTACTATCTTTAAAAAATCATGGGCTCCTTATACTGTCCCTTTATATGCAGCATTAGAAGGATTGGCTCTTGGAGGTATATCCACAATTTATGAACATATGTATACAGGAATTGTGCAACAGGCAATATTTTTAACAATGGGTATTTTCTCTGCACTTTTATTTGCTTATAAAACAAGAATTATTCAACCAACAGAGAACTTTAAATTAGGAGTTTTTGCAGCTACAGCAGGAATAGGGGTTGTATATTTAATTAGTTTTGTTATGAGCTTTTTTGGTAGTGGTTTATCAATAATGAGTATTGAGAATGCATCCTTGATGAGTATAGGTTTTAGCTTTTTTGTTGTTGTTATAGCATCATTAAATCTTGTTTTAGACTTTGATTTTATTGAACAAGGAGCAGAGGCAGGTGTTCCTAAGTACATGGAATGGTATGGTGCTTTTGGTCTTCTTGTAACATTAATTTGGCTTTATTTAGAAATACTTCGATTATTAGCTAAATTGAATTCTAGAAGATAAATATGTCTAATTTTAAGGTTACTTATAAAGGTAATTTTAGTACAGAGATGGTCCATTTGGAATCAGGAAATAAAATTACAACTGATGCTCCTAAGGATAATCAAGGCCTTGGTAGAACATTCTCTCCAACTGATTTAGTAACATCTTCTTTAGCTAGTTGTATGCTGACAATTATTGCAATAGCAGCTAGGACGCATAATCTTAATATTCTAAGTATGGATTCTATGGTTTTTAAGGTAATGTCAAATACTTCTCCCAGAAGAATTGATAAAATTAATATTGCAATTGATATAAGAGGTGAATTTGATAAAAAATCAAAAAAGATTATTGAAAGGTCTGCTAAAAATTGTCCTGTTCACCATAGTCTACACTCTGATATTAGTATAAATTTAAAAATTAATTATTTGAAATAATCATGAAATTAAAACAGAAATATTTTATAGATACACATAAGGGTATTACACCTTTTTTTATTATTTTTTTGCTATATTATTTTCATTCTTGGAATAATATTGAAGCTGTTATTTATTTAGCATTACATGGGTCTTATGGTATTCTATGGGTAACTAAGAGTTGTCTTTTCCCAGATAGACAGTGGGAACAAAATACACCTATTTGGTATGGACTTGGAATTTGGTTTTTTCTTTCTTTATATTGGATTTCTCCATATGTTATATCTTCAGGCAACCATTTTCTCCCTTTTTATATTCAGGAGTCTTTTAACACAATTTTCATTGGCTTATGTGTGATATTATATATCTTCGGTATTTTTCTTCATTTTACATCAGATATGCAAAAATATATATATATAAAAATAAATCCTGGAAATCTTATAACAGATCATATGTTTTCTCGATCTAGAAATACTAATTATCTAGGAGAACTATGTATATATTTAGGTTTTACATTACTGGCGAAAGATTATCTCCCTATCATCGGATTATTAACTATTATAGTATTTGTTTGGATTCCCAATATGATTAAAAAAGATAAATCTTTGTCGCGTTATTCTGAATTTCCTGATTATAAAAAGAAGTCTAAAATTTTCTTTCCTTTCTTCTTTTAATTGATATATATCACATGATTTAATTATATGTTATAAATCACAAAATTATCTTATTGAAATTGTTAAAATCCATAAAAGAGGAGGTTATCATGAATAAGATTAGCCAAAAAATAAATGATAGTTCGAATTCTAGTCATCAATCAATAAAAGCTTTATGTAATCAATCTCCTTTTTTGATTATAAATACTCCTTGTGGAGTTGGTAGATATAAATTCAATAGGATTGGTTATAATAATAAAGATGAAATAGTTCTTGAATATAAGCTTGTTGATGATGATAAATATAAAAGTACAATTATTATTAAATATAATATTGGAGAATATTATTATCTATCGGCAACCCAGGTTCTTTATGCTTTTAATTATACAGCAAGTTCTTAAATAAAATTAGGTGATTGTTTCTAAGTACTGAAATATAGTAATTTACCCCTCATAATTAGGGGAGTTATGTCTAAGAACAAATTTAA
>CAYVTK010000119.1:0-3989 GCA_964454465.1 uncultured bacterium
CATATTTAAGAACATCTAAAGAACGTTCCCAATTTGATTGACTTCTCACCTGTTTTGAAACTCTTTCAACACATTCAATATTATGTGAAAAAATATGGGGTTGCGCAGAAAAAACAAGGTCAAGAGATGGCTTATACCCTCTAAAATCCGGGGTTAAAATCTCAACAGTACAATTTGGAGCCTTTCTTTTAATACTTTGTATCGTTTGATACCAAATCATTGCACCATAATCATCTTTAAGATCATCCCTATCAACAGATGTGATTACAACATGCCTTAGGTTTAAAGTTTTAACAAGATCAGCAACTCTCTCAGGTTCTCCTCCATCCACTCCTGATGGTTTACCTGTCTTGACAGAACAAAAACCACAGGCTCTTGTACAGGTATCCCCTAAAATCATTATGGTAGCCGTTCTATGATTCCAACATTCATAAATATTAGGACACTTAGCCTCCTCACAGACAGTATGCAAAGAATGTTTTGCCATCAACTCTTTCATATCTGAAAAATTATCAGAGGTATTGAGCTTAATTTTAAGCCAATCAGGTTTTTTAATTGGGGATTCTTGTACTTTTATCATTAAGACTAAGGTAATTGTTCTTGAAAGCTTTCATATCTTGTAAAAATCTTTTGTGTTAATTCAAGTTCCCTATCAGCATCCTTATAAAGATTATAGGCTTTCATTATCAAATCTAAAGCTTCATCTTTATCTCCTTGTTTTTCTTTTAGGATAGAATATTCATAAAATAATTCCGCATTCTCATCATCAAGCTTCATAACAGTTTTAAACATTTTTTCTGAATCTTTGAATAAACCTAATTCCTGATATATTCGTCCTTGAGATATATAAGCTCCTACCTTTATCTGATCTCCTAACATTGATTCACTATCTATAACCTTCATGTACTGCTCAGTTGCTTTTTCAATATCTCCTATATCCTCATAATAATCACCAATAAATTGATCAAGCATAGGTAACATAAAATTAAATCCAACGGCTTTAGCACCATCACGAGCTGCTTCTATATTCTCATTAAGCTTATCCCAATCTTTAGTTGCATGATAATAACAAGATTGCATCGTAGGTCCTAACATACTAAATGGCGGCATGGTTAATTGTTCTAATAAAAGATTCAATTCTTTTTCCCCATCTTCGAGGTCACCTAATATAATTTTATTGTGTATCATGTCTACACTAAATAGTGCTCCAATTCCTGGACCTGCTTGGCTAGTTCCATATTCTATCAGTTTTTTCTGATTAGAAAAACTCTCTCTTAACCTTCCTCTGCTACCTAATTTTTGATTAATACTTTGATAGAGGCCAAGCATGGTTCGAAAACTTGCTTTTGGATGCTGTTCTATAATTCTTTCTATCTCTTTAACATATTGTTTTACAGGCCAAGTATTCAGCTTTGCATTAAGATTAGTTAATTGCAGCTCAAAATCAGGTCCAGTTGCACCCACAGCTTGGGCTTTCAACATATAACTATATGCATTCTCATAATCTAATTGTACCATATACACAGATGCAATATTTTGATATCCATCTGGATTATTTGGATTTAATTCTTGATATTTTTTAAAATAAATTAATGCATTATCATAATCAGGTATGGCTTTATAGGAATTCCCTATTTCAAGTAAGTATTCATGCATAGAAGGATCTATTTGTAATATTTTCTTATTAGTTAAAATAGAATTTTCGAAATCACCCATCATAAAATACATCACTGCAAGATACTCAAGAGGCCTAATATCATTTGGATAAAGTTCTATCCACATATTAAGTAGATTTAATTTTCTATCCATATCAGGATTCATGACTTCCATTTCATCAATTCTAACTGCAAACTGCGTACTCTCATTTAGCTTATTGATATATTTTTTAGTAAGGCCCATATGATGTGAAAAGCACTCCATATCTTGCATTGTCATACAAAGAGAATATAGCCAAAGATGTGCACCTGCAAATTCTCCATCATATTTAACAGCTTCATTAAGATGATAAAAAGCTTCTTCAATTCCTGTATCATAGGATGCAATAGTATAATGTTTTAATGCGCTCATTGAATTTGTTAATTTTTCTGCAATAGGTAAATCTTTAGTATTTTCAATATGATATGATGGAATACCTATATCATGTTTAATTTGCGTCGTTGCTAAATCTATAATTTCAAAAAAATTATTTCCTTGATACTCATGTGAATTTATTAATTTTGCATTACCTGTTTTATAGACTTTAAAATTTAAAGTATATACACCATGTTCGAAAGAATGATTTCCTGTTATAAAAAACTCAGATGAAGTTCTTTTTGATATTCTCTGCATATCTCCAAGAGATATATTATCTTTAGAAGCATATCCTATGTCCTTTTTTATTCGTGAAGCCCAGTTAGATTTTGATGTAATATATAAATCTTGACCTAAATCAGAACGAATAGCAAGACCAATACCCTTATTCATCCAATTATTAGAGGTGTCTGATGATACATTCTCAAAGTTAAAGACATTAAGGTTCTTCCTGAACTCTGATTTAATTATCGTTTTGGTAAACTCAGTCCCATCTTCATTAGTAAGTACTATATCCTCTGTTACCGCCCCTAAATTTTTAGGGTAGAAGAAAACAACTAACAATACAACAGATATAATAAGATTAGCTGGAACTACAATTCTTTCTATTCTATTCCACTTATCTTTTCCGGGTCTACCATGAAAATATGATAGAACTAAAACGCTTGGAATCATGGATATTACTATAGCAAGAGATAAATCTATTAAATGAGGGGATAGTAAATATCGATCTACAACCCAATTTATAAACTGAATAATACCCCAAGAAATAGCAAAATACAACCCTACAAATTGTGGAACTCTTCTTTCAAATAAATCAGTCATCATAGACTTTTCAACATATCCAACATCTTCTGGTATATCTTTATTTGTGCTTTCTTGTAGAAATGAGACTTCATGGATTTGCACTGTTCCATCAATACCTTTAACACTTTTCTTACCTATAGATGTAATAGAAAATTCCGGTTTATTTTTAATTTCTTGAAAAACACTCTCTGATATAACTGTAGATCCAGGAGATGCAAAAGCATGAATACGAGAGGCCATATTAACACCAGCACCAAAAATATCTTCTCCTTCTCTAACAACATCTCCAATATGAATTGCTGCTCGAATTAAAAAACCATCATTTGGACTAATATCATTCTGAAGCCTAAGTGTAAAATGCACAGCATCAGTAGCACTTTGAAACATCATCAAATCACCATCACCAATTTCTTTGATATATTCACCATCAAAATCTTTAAGAATAGACTGTATACTATTTCTCTGTTGATGCCTTATCTTAAGTGCTTTAGATTCATCTTTATCCATCATGGATGTAAAATCAGCAATATCTGTAAAAACTATTGCACCTAATTCTCTTTTTTGACTCATATTTTTACCTCTTTATCTGAAAAATTTTCTAATAATTCTTTAAGCTTTGCTAAAAATCGTGTACCATAAGCACCATCAATCACCCTATGATCATATGCAAGCGTTAGATACATCATACTTCGAACAACTACAACATCTCCGTATTCTGTTTCTTTTACAACAGGTCTTTTATGTATAGCTCCAACACTTAGGATTGCAACATTAGGTTGATTAATAATACCCATCCCAAATAAACTTCCAAAAATTCCAGGATTCGTGATGGTAAACGTTGAACCTTGTGCTTCCTCTGGTTGTAATCTACCTTCTCTTGCCCGTACTGCTAAATCTATCGTAGAACGTGCCAAGCCTAAGAAATTAAGTTCTTCAGAACGCTTAATCACAGGAACAATCAAATTATTATCTGGAAGAGCTACAGCAACACCCATATTAATATTTTGGTTATGCTTAATATTATCTTCCTGGACACTGCAATTAATCAAAGGAAATTCATGAATAGCTTTGATTGTAGCATCTGTTATAAAAGGTGTATATGTTAAAGGTGT
>CAYVTK010000120.1:0-3954 GCA_964454465.1 uncultured bacterium
CATTTATTCCATAAGAGGGGATAAAAAATGCAAAGGTTATTAGCATAATTGCTATAAGTGCATTTAATGGTTGCTGTCCTATAAATGTTACAGGTTTAGTTGTAACGAGTCCTTGTAATTTTCCAAATGCAATAAAGCTTCCTGTAAAGGTTAGGGTCCCAATTAAAACGCTAAGAATAATTGAGATTAGTAAAAATAGATTGGGTTCAAGCCCAATTTTTAAAAATTCAGAAGATGCGACTAATGCCGATGCGCCTCCTCCAAACCCATTAAATATAGCTACAAGTTGTGGCATTTGAGTCATTTCTACTTTAACTGCAAAAAATACACCAATAATAGTACCTATAAGAATTGCAATACCAAGCATGGTTAGGCTAATATCTAATTTACCAAGATATATTGTAGTGATAATAGCTAATAACATTCCTGCTGATGCAATAATATTTCCATTTCGAGCAGTCTTAGGATGGCTTAACATTTTAAGTCCATAAATGAAGCATATAGCAGATACTAAATATGATATGTCTATTACACTATTCATTTATTTTTTCTTAAACATTTTTAACATTCTGTCTGTCACCATAAAGCCTCCAACAATATTGATTATTGCAAAAATAACACCAATAAATCCAAGCCACATCCCAATGTCCCCTTGAATATTTGTTGCAAGTATTGCACCTATTATAGCAATTCCTGAAATTGCATTAGATCCAGACATTAATGGTGTATGTAGTGTTGGAGGAACTTTTGTTATAATCTCAAACCCAACAAATACAGCAAGAATAAAAATTGTTATTGTTGTAATATCCATTAATTATTACCTCTATCTAGAAATTCTTGTAACATTGTATTGTTTATTTTCCCTTGATTAATGAGTATAGATCCATTTGTTATTTCATCCTCTAGATTTAAAGGATTTTCTTCATTATAAATATGTTTAAATAGATTGAATAAGTTTTTTGCATATAATATGCTAGCATCTTGTGCCATTGTACTTGGAAGATATGATCTTCCATCTATTATAACATTATGATGCTTAATAATTTGATCACATTCTGTTAATTCACAATTTCCTCCATTAATGGCAGCAAGATCTATAATTGCTGAACCAGGGGGCATACTTTCAACCATCTGTTTATCTATTAGCATTGGTGCTGGTTTTTCAGGAATTAATGCAGTTGAAATTACAATATCCATATTCTTGATTGTTTCTTTAATTAGCTCACCCTGTTTCTTTTTATAGTCTTCAGAAACTTCTTTAGCATATCCTCCTTCTCCAACACCTTCTTCTGCATCACTTTCAACTTCAACAAATTTTGCTCCTAAACTTTCTACTTGTTCTTTAACAACAGGTCTAACATCAAAGGCATAAACTTGAGCCCCCATTCTTTTTGCATTTGCAATTGCTGCAAGTCCTGCAACTCCTGCTCCTAAGATTAATACTTTTGCTGGTTTTATTGTTCCTGCAGCAGTCATTAATAAAGGCATATATTTAGAAATATGGTCTGCTCCTATAATTGTTGCTTTATATCCTGCAATATTGCTCTGTGAGCTTAAGGCATCCATATTTTGAGCAAGAGAAGTTCTTGGAATATGACTCATTGAAATTAAAGATAAATTATTATTTATATATTGAGATATATGTTTTATTTCATCTTTAATTTGGAAGAAAGATATAACTGTAGAATTATTCTTTAATTCTTTTAATTTTTTTTCATCTAAAGAATTAACACTGAAGATAATATCTGACTTAGAGCACACTTGATTTGAGGATTCAATTGTTGCTCCAGCATCTATATATTTCTGGTCAGATATAAAGGCCCCTTCTCCGGATGATTCTTCTATAACAACAGAATGCCCTAGCTTAATTAAATTTTTAACTATTTCAGGAGTTGTTGCAACTCTAAGCTCGTAATCTTGTGATTCTTTTAATATTCCTACTATCATTTTTTAAGAAATTAATTACTTATACAGCATTAAATTTACAATACAATTTATTTTAATTAACACTTAATAATTATGGATAAACTGAAATATTTAGATATTAATAATACTCCTGAATCTGACAAGGTCATAGTTTTTATTCATGGCTGGCAAGGAAATAAGAATAGTTTTAGATCTTTATCCTCGATTATTAAGTTAAAAAATACAAGGTGGGTTTTCCCTCAAGCTCCCTATAGGACAAATCAAGGTGTAGAAACTTATTCATGGGCTTTTCAAAATCTAGATGGAACCTATGAGATAAAACAAACAGTTGAATTGTTTAAAATTTTTTTAAAGGAGCATATTTTGAATGCTACAAGCTCAAAAAATGTTTTTTTTATTGGGTTTTCTCAGGGGGCAACAGTTTGTTATGATTTTATTTTACAACTTGAATATACATGGGGAGGTGTATTTCCTGTTGCTGGATTTAAAAGAGAGCAAAAAAAAGTATTTACAGCACATCCAAACCAAGTTAAAACGCCTATTGTGATAGGGCATGGCATAAAAGATGATGTTGTTCCTATTGAATGTTCTGAAAATATTTATAAAGAATTAAAGGAAAGTAATTGCAATGTTTCTTTTGAAAAATTCAATGGTGGTCATAAGATTAGTATTAATTATTTGAAGAAAATAAAATCTATTATAGATGGATAAATTAAAAAAAACATATGATGTGGTAGTTATAGGCTCTGGATTTGGGGGTAGTGTTTCAGCTTTAAGGTTAGCTGAAAAAGGATATAAGGTATTAGTTCTAGAAAAAGGCAAGCGTTATGAAACTGCAGATTTTCCCAAAACAAACTGGAATCTTAAAAAATTTTTATGGATGCCTAATTTATTTTTATATGGAATACAGTGTATTACATTATTAAAAAATATATTTATCTTACATGGAGCAGGTGTTGGCGGTGGTAGTCTTGTTTATGCGAATACTCTTCTTGTTCCTCCTGATAAGGCTTTTGAAGATAAGCGCTGGATTGGGGAAGGCTGGAAAGATAAATTGCTTCCTTTTTATGATATAGCAAAAACAATGCTTGGTGCAACCAAGGCTCCCTATTTAGGTGAAACAGATCATATTTTAAAACAGTCAGCATCTAGGTTGGGAAGAGAGGGCACATTCAAAGAGGTTGAAGTTGGTGTATTTTTTAGTAAAACAGATAAATCTATAAAAGACCCTTATTTTAATGGAGAAGGTCCAGATAGAAATGGATGTGTGTTATGTGGGGGTTGCATGGTTGGATGTCGCTATAATGCAAAGAATACTCTAGATAAGAATTATTTATATTTAGCAGAAAAAAGGGGAGTTCAAATTTCTCCTGAAAAAGAGGTCCTTTATGTAAAAAAAACAGGTGATGGATATGAATTGAAATATAGAAAATCAACAGGTTTATTAAGAGCAAGGGGAAGAATTTATGCTAAGAAAGTAGTGTTTTCAGGTGGTGTTATGGGTAGCGTCAAATTGTTATTAAAGTGTAAAGCCCAGGGATATTTATCTAAATTATCAGATTGTTTAGGAGATTATGTTCGAACAAATTCAGAGTCTATATTGGGTGTGCGTTCTAGATCTATTAGTAAGAACAAAGATTTTACAAAAGGAATTGCGATATCCTCAGGTTTTATGGCAGATGAAAAAACACATATTGAGACATGCAGGTATGGTAGGGGGCAAAACAGCATGTCTATGTTAACAACACATATATTTAATAAGGCAGATAAAATGCCTGTTATATTTAAATGGTTTTTAAATATTATTCGTCATCCAATAGGATTTATTAAAGATTCTGTTCCCTATAAATGGTCTTCTCAGACTGTTATTTTGCTTATTATGCAACCTATTAATAATTATTTAAGATTATCATATAAGGGGAGGTGGTGGAGAATGGGCTTTAAATCTATGAATAGCGAACTTTCAAGCGATGATCCTATCCCTAGCTTTATCCCTTCAGGAGAAAAGGTAGCTAATGATTTAGCTGC
>CAYVTK010000121.1:0-3912 GCA_964454465.1 uncultured bacterium
ACAACTGCAATATATGATTCAGCAGATTTTTAATTTAAACTCATTACCAAAACCTTTAGATGCTTCAGATGCAATAGGTATAGCATTATGTCATTTTAATCAACTAAAGGTTCAGGAATTATGATAGAATTTTTATCTGGAATATTACATAAAAAAACTCCTCATTACTCTATTATTGAAGTAAATGGGATTGGGTATAGAGTCAATAGTTCAATTAATTGCTATGATTCCTTACCTGAATTAAATGAAAAAGTTATCTTTTTGATTCATTTTCATATTTACGATAATGGCCAAGAATTATATGGTTTTTTAAAAGAGGATGAAAGGTCATTATTTAAAATGCTTATCAGTATATCTGGAATAGGGCCAAAGACAGCAATTAACATGCTTTCAACAGTACCCCCTGAAGAGTTTAAAAATAGATTGATTGCAGGAGAGGTTAAAATGCTAACTTCATTGCCTGGAATTGGTCCTAAAACAGCACGACGTATTATTGTGGAACTCAAAGATGAATTTGGGAAATTTGATAGTGAAGATTTACCTGTTGAAGATAGTCATTCTAATAATGATGCTTATTCAGCATTAAAAAATCTTGGATTTGCACCAAAACTTATTAGAGATGTAATTCGTAATATTTTGAAAGAAGATGACAATTTAAAGACTGAAGATATTATTAAAAAAGCATTACAATTATTAAAATGATAGATATAGAAAAATATAATAAAACGTCACTTTATGAAGAACATGTTAAATTAGAGGCGAAAGTTGTGCCATTTGCTGGATATTTAATGCCTATTAATTATAAAAAAGGAATTTCTAGCGAATATCATTCTGTAAGAAATGATGTAGGAATGTTTGATGTCTCGCATATGGGGCAAATTCTTGTTGAGGGAGAAAAATCAGAGGATTTTTTAAATTATATTACTGTTAATAATATTAAAAGTATCAAAGATGGTTTTGCACAATATAATGTGTTCTGTAATTATGAAGGTGGCGTAATAGATGATGTGATAATATATAAAAACAATCAATCTTCTTTTTTTATTATTGCTAATGCCTCAAATATTAATGAAGATTATGATTGGTTAGTTCAAAATAATAATTTTGAGGTAAAAATTAAAAATTATTCAGAAAAAAAATCTATTTTAGCTTTTCAAGGTCCAAATAGTAGATATGCCTTATTAAAAATTTTAAATATTGATATTAAAAATTTAAAATTCTATACATTTTCTAATTATAGAATCTTTAATGAAGATGTTGTAATAAGTAGAACTGGTTATACTGGAGAACTGGGGTATGAAATTATTGCTCCCCATGAATCTATAAAAAAAATATGGTCCATCTTTATAAATAATGATGTGGCTCCATGCGGGTTAGGTGTAAGAGATATTTTAAGAATAGAAATGAAATATTGCCTTTATGGTAATGATCTTCTCAATACGGTTAATCCTATTCAATCGGGATTAAGGTGGGTTGTAGATTTATCAAAAGAAAATTTTATTGGTAAAAATGCAATTGAATCTGAAATTAGCAAACCTAAAAAAAGATTAATATGCTTTAGAATGGTTGATAGAGCTATTCCTAGAAGTAAATATAGAATATATGTAGATAATCAAATAGCAGGTTATGTTAGTAGTGGTGCTTTTTCAATAGGACTAAATAAAGGTATAGGTTTAGCATTTTTAGATTATTTATATATTAAAGAAAAATTTATTTTTATTGAGATTCGTAATAAGTTTTATAAAGCTGAAATTATAAAACCACCATTCATAGATAATTTTTCACTACATTCATAAGTATGAAAATGTCTAAAAAAGAAATATTTGGATTATTCCTTCTCCTATTTTCCCTACTTTCTTTTATAACTATTATAGGTTATGATTCTTCAGAGCAACCAGGAGGATTAACTGATTATGAAAATATTAATAGTACATTAGGGGGATATTTCGGAATATTTATTCCTTATTATTATCATATATTTTTAGGGTATGCTTCTATTGCAATTCCTATTATTCTATGTATTCTTGGTTTTATTTTGTTCACAAATAAGCGCACTGAAGATTTTTATAAAATTTTCATATATATAGTTCTAGGTGCTATTTGGGTTTCTACTTTTATATCATACCTATCTTATCATAACTCTGCTGGACTAATAGGAAATTCTCTAAATATATTTTTAGGAGATATTTTTGGTAGAGTTGGTTTTATATTAATTCTATATACTTCATTAATTCTATTGATAGCGGTAATATTAAATTTTTCTATATACCAATTATTAAAAGATGTTTACTATTTATGTAAAAATAAAATTACTATTCTATATAAAAGATTTTTTGATTCATATTCTCATTTTTTAGATAAGAAGAGTAATAAAATAATTATTAATACAGATACCTCTGATGATGAAGCCAAAGATTCTATTATAAATGATGAGTCATTAACTAATGACAGTGCTATGAATGATTATGGTCCTGAACCTATTGAAGAAGAAATAAAAAATGATAAAATAGATACTAATAATATAACCAAAGAAGTTGATTCTAAAGATTATATTGATAAAGAGAAGAAAAAAGATGATAATAATGAAAGTCTTATTATAGAAAATGAAGAAGAAATTATTGAAGGTGACCTAAAAGAAGAAATAAAGAAGCAAAATAAATATCTTCAATATAAATTACCTGATATTGATTATCTAGATAATGCAATAGAAATTAAAAATCATAGCGAAGATGAATTAAAACAGAAAGCCGATCAACTTACATATGCATTGAATTCATTTGGTGTTGCAGGTAATGTTGTTAAAATTTCCCCAGGTCCAGTTATAACATTATTTGAAATTGAGCCTGCAGAAGGGGTAAGAGTAAGTAAATTTACAAATTTATCTGAAGATTTATCACGAATTATGGGTGGGCAACGTGTACGTATTATTGCGCCTATCCCAGGTTCGAAATCTGTTGGTATCGAGCTCCCTAATGAATCCCCATCTATTGTTTATATGAAAAGTATTCTTAATTCTAAAAAATATATAGAAAATAAATCAAAATTAAAGATTGCCTTAGGAAAGACAACAACTGGAGATGCATTCTTCTTTGAGCTAAATAAAATGCCTCATCTTCTTGTTGCTGGAGCAACAGGAGCTGGTAAATCTGTATGTATTAATACTATAATTGTTTCAATATTATATAATGCTAAACCTGATGAAGTAAAATTTATTTTAATGGATCCTAAAAAAGTAGAGCTTACAACTTATAAATCATTAGTAGGTTATCATTTAATTACAGCAAAACATTTAGATGAGTATGTTATGACTACTGCTGAAAACTCAGTTAGCATTTTGAACTCTGCAATAACTGAGATGGAACGTAGATTTGAAATTTTTTCTAATGTGAGGGTGAGAAACTTAGATGAGTATAATAAAAAAAGAGAATTAGATTCTTCATTGGAGAATATTCCTCATCTAGTTATAGTTATTGATGAGTTGGCTGATTTAATGATGACATCTGGAAGAGCAATTGAAGAACCTATTACTAGATTGGCTCAAAAGGCAAGAGCTGTTGGTTTACACTTAATTGTTGCGACACAAAGACCTTCTGTTGATGTAATAACAGGTTTAATTAAATCTAATTTTCCAGCTAGAATATCATTTCAAGTTTCAGCTAAAGTTGATTCAAGAACAATTATTGATCAAATGGGTGCTGAAAAGTTATTAGGTAGAGGTGACATGCTATTTTTATTGCCTGGTTCTGCCTCTCCTATTAGGGTCCATAATGCTTTTATTACATTAGAAGAGATTGAGAAAATTATGTCTCATATATCTTCCCAACCTAAACCAGATGAAATTAAATTACCTGAAATAAAGAAAATTGAGAGTAATAATGAATTTGATGTTAGTGGAGAACAGGATGAATATTT
>CAYVTK010000122.1:0-3884 GCA_964454465.1 uncultured bacterium
GAACTGCTAATACCATTATTTGGGTTAAAGGTGAAGGTGTTGTTTTAAATGAACCTTCAATAGTTGCTAAAAGAGTACATGATGAAGATATCCTAGCAATTGGTAATGAGGCTAAAGAGATGTTAGGAAGAACACACGCAGGTATTGAAATAGTGAGACCATTAAAAGATGGAACTATAGCAGATTATAGAATGACAGATGCTATGATTCAAGGTTTTATTAGAAAAATAAAAATAAGTAGGATATCTAGACCAAGAATTGTGGTATGTATCCCCTATGGTGTTACAGATGTTGAACAACGTTCTGTAAAAGAATCTGCAGAACACGCAAATGCAAGTGAAATTTTCTTAGTTTCAGAGCCTATGGCAGCAGCTATAGGTATAGGTATTGATGTAACAAGACCAACAGGTAATATGATTGTAGATATAGGGGGAGGGACGACTGAAATTGCAGTTATTTCTCTTAATGGTATTAGCGCCATAGAAACTATTAAAATTGCAGGTGATGAACAAACAGAAGCAATCATTGAGTGGTTTAAAAATCAGCATAAACTAGGAATTGGTGAAAGAACGGCAGAGGATATAAAATGTTCGGTAGGTTCAGCTATTAGAACAAGTGGTGAGAATATTGCTGTTAAAGGTCGCGATCTTGTTACAGGATTGCCTAAAACGATAGAAATATCTACTGATGAGGTCAGACAAGCTTTAGCTGAAACAGTCTTTCAAATTACAACTGCAATTAAAAAAGCTTTGGATAAAACACCTCCTGAACATGCTGCAGATATTATAGATTATGGGATAATATTAACAGGTGGTGGCGCATTATTGAAAAATTTAGATGAGCACATCAAAACTAAAACAGGTATTCCTGTCCATGTTGCAGAAGACCCTTTATTATCTGTTGTTAAAGGAACCGGGATGGTTCTCGAAGATATAAAAAAATACAAAGAAGTCTTAATTACCCCTTAAATGAATTTTTTCAGAAAATTCAATTTCAATAAAAATATTTCGGCTTTTATTTTAACCTCAATTTTATCATTGGTAATTTTTTTTTCTAATGGTGGAAATTATACTTTAAAAATTAAAGGTATTATTTTTAATATCTATGAATCAGTTTCTTCACCTGTTCGATGGTATAAAGATTTACTAGTAATAAAGAAAGAAAATGAATTATTATCAGATCAGCTTGTTCAAATATATTTATTGAATTCAAAGCTAATTAATTATGAGATTGAAAATAAAAAGTTGAGAGAAATGCTTAACCTTAAGGACTCATTTAAACATTTAAGTTTATTACCTGCTAATGTAATTAATTCTAATTATTTTTCTTCAATAGAATCTAAGATTATTAATGTAGGCACAAGTGATGGAATAACAAAAGATTTAGCTGTAATAGATATATATGGAAATTTAATTGGGAAGATTATTGAATCTGGAGAACATAATAGTAAAATTCAATTAATTACAGATAATAATTTTTCTGTATCTGTTAAAGTTGGAGATAATATATCTATAGGTCAATTTAGGCCAACGTATTATAAGTTTGGAGTTTTAGATGGGATTATTAAGTCCCTTGATATAGATGATGAAGATGTTGTTTTTACATCAGGTGTATCAAATATATATCCTCCTGATATTCCCGTTGCAAAAATTAGATCTCAAATAAAAAAGAAGAATAAACTTTTTCAAGATGTCGGAGTTGAATTGTTAACTGATATTGATAACCTTTATTATGTATTCGTTATTCAGTAATAAATATTATCTCATATTCATTATTAGTTTAATTATTCTCTTTATTCAAACTAATTTGCCATCAGTTATATTATATAATAATAATAATATAAATTTAGATTTAGTGTTAGTTTTTTTAACTATTCTAGTTTTTTTGAAAAATTCTTATAAAGTTATTGTTATAGGTTTTATTTATGGATTAATTCAAGATATGCTTATGAGTGTGGATCAGATAGGTGTATTTAGTTTTATAAAAAGCGCTGCAGTTTTTTTATTATTATATATAAGGCAATATGATACTATTTGGGATAGAAAGATCAAATTTTTATATATTTTTCTGATTTATTTCATTCATTTTTTTGTATACTATTCTATTATTTACAATGAGTTTTATTTTATTATTTTTAGTATAAGCTTTTTTCAATCAGTATCTACATTTGTATTGTTTATTCTAGCAGATAGATTCCTTATTAAAATTAAATGAGTATAATGAAACCTTATAACTATTCTTTATCAAGAAGTAAGGTGCTTGCTTTTATTTATATAGCTATTGCCTTATTGGTACTATACAGATATTTTTTTTTACAAATTATTGAGAGTGAAAAATATAAAATTCAAGCTGGTAATAATAGCCTAAGAAAAATTGTATTATATCCACCTAGAGGAATAATATATGACAGAAATTTTTCACCTCTTGTTGATAATAAACCTCTTTATCAAATAAAAATTATACCTGAAGATTTGAATCCCATTAATTTCAATTATCAACTATTGGATAGATATGCAGAAATTTCAAAAAGTTCTGTTGATTCAGTTCTATCTAAATCGAATGATATTTTAGGAGGGCAATTTAAGCCTATATTATTAAAAAGACATATTGATTTTAATACTAAAGCAATCTTAGAAGAGTCGAAATTAGATTTAAAAGGGTTATATTTTACAGAGTTACCTGCAAGAGTGTATACGGCAAAATGCAATCTTTCTCATACTCTTGGATATTTAAGACAGGTAGATAGAGCTAGTGTGAAGTCTTATGGTTATCATGCTGATGATATTATTGGTTTTAGTGGTATAGAAAAATTCTATGAAAAAAAACTTAAAGGAATTCATGGATTTGACTTTTTCTTAGTAGATCGTTTAGGTATTATACAAAGTAAATATAAATCTGAAAAAGATTATTCTCCTATTCAAGGTGAAGATGTTATTTTATCAATCGACTCAAATTTACAACAATTTATTGAAGAATTATTTATTGATGTAAATGGTGCTATTATTATTATGAATCCAGATAATGGTGAAGTTATCTCATTACTAAGTTCTCCATATTATAATTTAGATTCATTTATTGGCCCAATACCAATATCTAAATGGAATAAATTAATCAAAGATCCTAAAAAACCTTTCACAAATAGAGTAACGCAACAAACTTATCCACCTGGTTCAATTTTTAAATTATTACTTGCCGCAATTGCAATTGAAAAAAATATTATTTCTTCTGATTGGAAAGTGGAATGTAATGGGATATATCATTTTCATGATACCGCTTTTAGGTGTTGGAATACTGAAGGTCATGGGAATATAGGTCTCCTCGATGCACTTAAAGGCTCTTGTAATATATATTTCTATAATTTAATGCAAAAGATAGATTTTTCTGATTGGTCTGATGAAGCAAAGAAATTTGGTTTTGGATCTATTACAGGTATAGACCTTCCAGAAGAAAAGGGGGGGCTTGTCCCAGATAGAGAATATATGAATGGGCGATATCGAAATTCTGGAGGATGGTCAAAAGGACATCTATTGAATCTCTCAATAGGGCAAGGAGAAGTATCAGTGACTCCTATACAAATAATTCAACTTATTAATGTGATTGCAAATAATGGTTTGATTTACTCCCCACATATTAATTTGGAGCATAATTTAGAAACAAAAAAAATAGATTATAATGATGATGTTTGGAGCTTTTTAAAAAAATCTATGTATGCAGCTGTTAATTATAAAGGAGGTACAGCAGGAAATGCAAGAATAGATGAAAAGCTTGGAAAAGTATTCGGTAAAACAGGAACTGCTCAGGTTTGTAGCAATTGTGAAATATTACCACATGGTTGGTTCGCAGGATTTATAGATATGAAAGATAAAAGAAAATATTCAATTTGT
>CAYVTK010000123.1:0-3877 GCA_964454465.1 uncultured bacterium
GGGCTAATGAAAAATTAGGATTAGTATCAATACATTTTTTATATGCATCAAGAGCTTTTTTATTACTATCTAATGCTGCATATGACAGACCTAAATAGTAATAAGTATTGTAGTCCTCTGAATTTAATAGTAATGACTCAGTAAAATATTTGATTGCATTTTCATAATCTTGTATAGAATAATATGATAGCCCTAAGCTGAAAATCAAATCATAATTGTCTTTATTATGTTTTAGTATATATTTAAGTGTTTTAATTGCCTCATGATAATCTTCTATCTGAATTAATGATTTAGCAATATATAAATTTGCATCTAAATTATTTGGATCAATTTTAAGAGCCCGATAAAAATAAAATATTGCATCTAGCCAATTAGATTCTAAAAAATTAATTTTACCCAAAAATATTATAGGGTTAATATCTTCAGCGTTTAGTTCACTATATTCTGTAAAATATTTTTTAGCATTTATATAATTTTCTTCAAGATAATCAAATAAACCTAAATAAAAATAAGAAAATATTTTTGTCGAATCATTTGTAACATCATTAAGTATAATTTGATAAAGAGTATCTTTTTTCTCACTAAAATCAGTAGTTTCAAAATAATTTACATCTAGAACTTTTGCATTTAGTTGTAAAGAACTATTAAAATTTGTTATTGCATCTGAGTACTCATTATTATATAAATAATCAAATCCTTCATTCATTTTTTCTAAAGCATAATCATTAATTGAATATTCAGTATCAGTTTCATAGTCAGGATTTGTATTAATAATTAAATTTGGTAAAGTGAATAAAGAATCATTTTTAAACCAATCCATATTAGTATCAATAATAGAAAGAAGGCTATCTATTCTAAAAACAAATTCAGCTTCTTTTTCGCTAATATATATTTTTTTTAAATCATTTAATGGTTGGATATAGTTTTTTTGCAGTTGTATAATATCAGAAGCCTGAATATTAATATATTCCTGTAAATATTTCTTAGCATTATCAAAATCATTTTTCATAAAATATAGATTGTAAATTTTTTGTATAGTTTCTAATAAATATGAATTTGGTATATTTAAAAGAGATTTTTGAATGCCAAATATTTCTTCATATATAATGATTGCGTCATCATATAAATCTGATTCATAATATGTATCTGCAAGTTTATATTTTTCATTTAAGGACGAATTAAAAATAGGGTTACTGAGAAGAGTATTTATTAATAATAATAAAAAGAATATTTTTTTATTTAATAGCATGAGCAATTTTGCACTTTATTGTCTATAATTATACAATGCTTAATAATAGTTATTGTTCCTTAATAAAAGAGTACATAAAATTTAATATGAATGTAGAAGAAATTAAAGAAAGATTAATTAATAATTTCCCCTTAGATAAAATAGAAGCTTTTGATTTAAGAGGTTCTGGAGATCATTTTAGTGTAATCGTTATTTCAGATAAATTCCAAAATATATCATTAGTTGATAGGCACAGAATGATTTATGCAATTTTTAAAGATGAAATATCTAAAGAAATTCATGCCATGCAGATTCAAACATATACACGCAAAGAATGGCATGATAAGAAATAACTCTAATTAGCTTTTTTTACCTATAAAAATTTATTAAATTTAGTCTCGTTAATTGGAAAGAAATCTTCGATATATGATAAAGTCTTCCACCTCTAATAAAGATATAACTACACCTGATAAATTAGATGAGGATAAAATTCATGAACAAAATTTACGCCCAATCCAATTCAATGAATTTATAGGACAAAAAAAAGAAATTAATAAATTAAAAGTTTATATTAAAGCAGCTCAAAAAAGAAATGAATCATTAGATCATGTAATATTATATGGTCCCCCAGGCTTAGGAAAAACAACTCTTGCAAATATTATAGCAAAAGAATTAAAGATAAATATTAAAATGACGTCAGGCCCTATTTTAGATCGTGCAGGAGATCTTGCTGGAGTTTTAACTAATTTAGAAGAAAAAGGAGTTCTCTTTATAGATGAAGTTCATAGATTGAATAGTGTTGTTGAAGAATATCTATACTCGGCCATGGAAGATTATATCATTGATATTATGTTAGATAAAGGTCCTAATGCAAGGAGCGTTCAATTAAATTTGAACCCTTTTACACTAATCGGAGCTACAACAAAATTAGGTAATCTGACATCTCCAATGAGAGATAGATTTGGTGTTATCATTAGATTAGATTTTTATTCAAAAGATGAATTATGTGAAATTATTAAAAGATCTGCAAAATTATTAAATATTAATATTAATGAAAAAGGTTGTTATGAAATTGCAAGAAGATCTCGTGGAACCCCAAGGATAGCTAATAGAATTTTAAAACGTACTAGAGATTTTGCAGATGTTAAATCTAATGGAGATATCACTGAAATAATTGCTAATGAAGCTTTAGAAGCATTAGCAATTGATCAATTAGGGCTAGATCAGATGGATCAAAATATTATTAAAGCTCTTATTAATAATTTTAATGGAGGTCCAGTTGGGCTTGATTCATTAGGTGTTGTTGTATCTGAAAATCCTAAAACAATTGAAGAAGTTTATGAACCTTATTTAATAAAAGAAGGATTTATCCAGAGGACATCAAGAGGTCGAGTTGCACTAGATAAAGCATTTGAATATTTAAAAGTAAAAAAATCATAAAAAAGAAAGGAAATATATGTTTTTTGGAACTGTAGAAAGACCGCCGAGATTATCGGAATTTGAATTTGAAATACCAGAAAAATTAATTGCACAAAATCCTCCTAAAAAAAGAGATGAATGTAAATTGATGGTTGTTAATAGGGATACAGGTGATATTGATCATAAAATATTTGCAGATATCCATAATTATTTTAATAAAGGGGATGTGTTAGTTTTAAATAATACTAAGGTATTCCCCGCAAGATTATATGCCACTAAAGATAAATCTGTTGCTCAAGTTGAAGTTTTTTTATTAAGAGAGTTAGAAAATGATTTATGGGAAGCAATGGTTAAGCCCGCAAGAAAGGTTAGAATTGGGAACAAATTAATTTTTGAAAAAAATATCTCTTGCGATGTTATAGATAATACAGTTTCAGGTGGCCGAGTTCTTAGATTTGAATATAATGTTGACAGCTTATACCCTTTTATTGATAAAAAAGGTCATTCTCCATTACCTCCTTATATAAAGAGAAAATCTGTTCCTTCAGATAAAGATAATTATCAAACAATTTATGCTTCTGAAAGAGGGTCGGTTGCCGCCCCAACTGCTGGATTACATTTCACAAAGAAATTATTAAATAAAATAGAGAAAAAAGGGGTTAAGATAGTTTATATAACTTTACATATTGGACTAGGAACTTTTAGACCTATTTTAGTTGAAGATCTTACAAGACATCATATGGATTCTGAATATTATGAAATACCTGTAGAAACTGCAGATGTTATTAATGCAGCCAAGGCAAAAAAGAAAAAAGTTTGGACTGTTGGTACTTCTACAAATAGAGCATTGGAAACAGTTGTAGTATCTGGATTTCAAATTACTCCTAAAAGAGGGTGGACAGACAAATTTATCTATCCTCCATACAAATTTAAAATGTGTGATAGATTAGTTACAAATTTTCATCAACCAAAATCTACCTTAATGATGTTAGTATCTGCATTTTCTAATAAGGATATTGTATTAAAATCTTATCAAGAAGCCATAAAAAAGAAGTACAAATTTTATTCTTATGGAGATTCAATGCTTTTATTGTAGTTATATTAAATTATGAATTTAAGAATAGGAAATGGTATAGATGTTCATAAGTTATCGCCTGGAGAAGATTTGTTACTAGGTGGAATTAAAATTCAATCTTCAGTTGGTATTCTAGCACATAGTGATGGAGATAT
>CAYVTK010000124.1:0-3871 GCA_964454465.1 uncultured bacterium
TTCTGCTGCATTAACAACATTGGCATTGTTTGCTTCATTTAGATCGGTTGTTGAAGCTAAAATTGGTGAGGAATTATTAATTGATATTACCAATCCATGGGTAATGGGAGGTTTATTTGTTGGGGGGATGCTTCCGTTTGTATTTTCATCAATGGCAATGGGAGCTGTAGGAAGAGCGGCTATGTCAATGATTGAAGAAGTTAGAAGACAATTTAGAGATATACCCGAATTAAAAGCAGCATTAGAAGTTATGAATAAAGGCGATGAATCTAATTGGTCTGATGATGATAAAAAAACATATGAGGCAGGTCTTGATAAAGCTGAGCATGGTAAATGCGTTGAAATTTCCACACAAGCTGCAATCAAAGAAATGGTAATGCCAGGATTATTAGCAGTGTTAACCCCTGTTATTGTTGGTAAATTTGCAGGTGCAGAAGCATTAGGAGGTTTATTAGCTGGTGTTACTGTCTGTGGTGTACTTATGGCTATATTCCAATCTAATGCAGGAGGCGCTTGGGATAATGCTAAAAAAATGATTGAAGAAGGAATTGAAATTAATGGTGAAAATTATGGAAAAGGCTCAGAACCGCATAAAGCGGCAGTAGTTGGTGATACTGTTGGAGATCCATTTAAAGATACTTCAGGACCAGCGCTTAATATATTAATTAAGTTGATGTCTGTTGTATCATTAGTAATAGCACCATTTATTTTCTAACTAAAAATTAATAGGAGATAATATAAGATGGGATTTTATGAAACTACATATATACTTCACTCTGCTTTGCAAGAGGGAAGATTAAATGATATTGTATCAGCAATAGAAAATAAGGTAAAAACTTTAGGGGCTGAAATTCTTTATTCGGATAATTGGGGAAGAAAGAAATTAGCATACCTTATTAACAAAGAAAAATATGGGACATATATATTCTTACAGTTTAAAATTAAAGATTCAAATCAACTTACAGAACTTAGTGCAGAGTTTGAACATAATCCTAATATTCTGAGATATTTAAATATTAAGATTGATGAACAGGATGTAATAGAGTCAAAAAAAGAACAAGAAGATTCTAAAAATAATAATTCTAATACTAATAATAAACCAGAAAAAAAGGCTTCAGAGGGTACTGAGACTAGGGATGAAGTTAAAAAGGAGAAAGAATAATGGCTATTTTAGGAAAATCAAAAATTTGTCCTTTTAAGGAAGATTCGAATTTAATTAAAAAAATAAATTATAAAGAGTATAAATTTCTTAGAAAATTTATTACAGATCAGGGTAAAATAATACCAGCACACGTAACAGGTGTATCTGCAAAATATCAAAGAATGCTTACTCGAGAAATAAAGAAAGCAAGAATTTTAGCACTTTTGCCATTTGTGGTTGATCCTAGGCAAAATTAAATAAGGAGGTATAATAGAATGAAAATTATTTTATTACAGTCGCATGAAAATTTAGGTAAAGTTGGAGATATTGTTAATGTAAAGCCAGGTTTTGCAAGAAATTATTTAATTCCCAATCATATTGCCTCTCTTGCAACTAAACAAAACATTAAATCTTTAGAATTATTTTTAAAATCACAAGAGCTTAAAGAGGCAAAAAATAGAGTTAATTTAGAAGCATTATCCAAAAAACTTAATTCATTGACATTGAAATTTGCTGTAAATACAGGGGAAGATGATAAAATGTTCGGGTCTATCACATCTCAAATGATTGCTGATGAATTAGAAAAACAGGAATATGTAATTGATAAAAAAGAAATTATCTTAGAAGAACCTATTAAATCTTTGGGTAATCATAAAGTTGAAATTAATTTAGGTTATGAATTAGAGACTAAAATTAAAGTTAAAGTTTCAGCTTCAGAATAATTTTATTATTATGTATGTAGAGGTTTCTATACCTATAGCATTATTTAAAACTTTTACATACATAGTCCCTCCAAATTTCAGAAAACAGATTTTTCCTGGTCAATCTGTCTTTATTCCATTTAATAAAAAAATTATTAATGGTTTTATTGTAGAAATAAAATTAAAAAATAAGTATAAAGGTAAAATTCTAGAAATAAATGATATTAATAATAATTCTTTTATCATTACTGATGAATTATGGAAAACCTTAAGTTGGATTTCAAAATATTATATCTGTCCTATAGGTACGGTTTTAAATAAAACGATTGCCTACCAGCATAAACAAGATTACAGAATCCCATTAATTCAGAATATAAAAATTACTCAAAAAGGTAGAGATGCATTAGAATTTATTAAATATAAAGTGCAGAAAAAGATTTTACTTGAATTAAATAAAGTTACAAATAGTATTAATATTAAGGAATTAAAGTCAATATCATCATCTTATCTTCAAGTTTGTAAAAAATTAGAAAAATCTGAATATATATTATTAAAATCTAAACCTAATATAAGTGGTTTATTAAAAAAAAATATACGGTCAAATATAAAATTAGTATTAAGTACAGAGCAAGATAGGGTATATAGAAAATTAATAAATTCATTTAAAAAATATCCCTTAAAACCAACTTTATTATCTGGAATACCAGCTAGCGGTAAAACAATTGTTTATACTAGAATTATTGAATCTTACTTAAAGAATAAAAAACAAATTATTGTTCTTGTACCTGAAGTTTCTCTGATTCAAAAAACTTTTCATGAATTAAATACCTGCTTTAATAATATGGTTGGTATGTGGCATAATAAATTAAGCCAATCAGAAAAAAATTATATGTTACAAAGAATAAGGTCCAATGATTTATCAATTATAGTATCAACACGAAGTGGAATTTTTATGCCATTTAATAGGTTAGGTTTAATTATAGTTGATGAAGAACAAGAAAACTCTTATAAACAAGATCTTAATATGCCGTATTATCATGCTAAAGATGTTGCTTTAATGCGGGCAAAATTCAGTAAAAGTTCAATACTATTAGTTAGTAGTACCCCCAGTTTAGAAACATACTATAATGTAAAAATAAATAAATATGAACACTTTGATTTAAAAGAAACATATTTAAAAAAACAATTTCCAGATATCAAACTTGTTAATATGTCCCTTCAAAAAGGAATTTTAAGCAAAATTTTGATTAATAGTATTAAAAATAGTTTAGAAAAAAAGGAACAAATTATTATTCTTCAAAATAAAAAAGGTCTTGTTGGATCAGGAATAGAAAAAATTGAAAATATATTATATAAATTTTTTCCTACAATCAGAATATTAAGATACGATCAAAATATTATAAATAAAAAAGGAGAGTATTATAATATATTGAACCAATTTAATTCTTACAAATCTGATGTATTAATTGGAACCCAATTTTTAGCTAAAGGATTAGAGTTTAAAAATGTTTCATTAATAGGAATGATTAATGCAGATATTGGATTATCTATACCAGATTTTAGAACAGAAGAAAGAATATTTCAATTAATTTATCAATTGACAGGCAGGGCCTTACATTCAAATAAAAATCCTGAAGTTATTATACAGTCGTATAGTACAGATAATTTTTATATTCAAAATGCATGTAAACAAGAGATAAAAAAAAGTTATACTAAAATGTTAAAAGAAAGAAAAGAATTATACTACCCTCCTTATTCTAAATTAATTAAAGTTTTATTTATGGGTAAAGATGCAAAAAAAACTGAAAAAAAAGCACAAACATTTTTTTCTAAATTAAATAAAAATAAAAATATAATCATTCTAGGACCTAGCCCTGCACCCGTAGAATATTTAAACGAATATTGGAGATACCAAATATTAGTCAAATGCAAAAAAACATATTGGCAAAAATTTCATGATTGGATTAATACCAATATTCCTATAGTAGAATTTGAAAATCAAAAAAAACCTGTAAAAATAAAAATTGAT
>CAYVTK010000125.1:0-3866 GCA_964454465.1 uncultured bacterium
CATATTCATTAAAAAATAATTTATCCATTAACTTTTCAACATCCCATAAGTGACAGAAAGCTTCTCTTACTCGAATATCAGAAAAGGGTTCTTCTAATGAATTAAATGCAATCCCACTTACTCCAGCAGGCTGAAAATTAATATATTTTTTACGCTGGATCATTCCACTCTTTATTTCAGGATATTCATCTGCAACAAAACGTTGACTCCACCATTGAGCCCTGCCAACAGAATACGTATCATAATCTCCTGCAAAAAAACGTTCAACCTCTTGTGTTTCATCATTGATAAAAATAAATTCAACTATATCAAAATTCCATAATCCCGTATTTCTTGGATGATCCTCAGCCCAATAATTATTTCTCCTATCAAGAACAGCCAGTCCATTATTATCCTGTGTTGTACGTTCTGTATTTAAAACATAAGGACCAGAGCCAGGCATAAGTTCAAATTGGTATTTTTCTACATATGTAGCTCCATCTATTTTTTCAAGATAATATGAGGGATAGATTACAAGGCCTGAGAAACTATATAAATTACGCCATTCCTTTTTTTTAGATTTTACACTTACGATATATTTACTCTCAGCAATAGGTTTTTCAAATTTATCACGCCAATATGTATATACATTAGGGTCACCATGTCCTTCATCAGTTAGAATATCATATGTAGCAACAACATCTCTAGCTGTAACGTTTCGTCCATCTGAAAATTTTGCTTCAGGATTAATTCTAAATAGAAATGTCATGGAGTCATCAAGAACTCTCCAATGTGTTGCAAGCATAGGCTCTAATTTAAATGTTTCAGCATCAAAATTTAATAGAGGTTCGTATACCATAGACTCAATTACACCATTTAATTGGCTTCTTGTTTCTTTACCAAAAGCTCTTAATGTGCTAGGGAATACAGCCCCTGCCAGGAATCTTAAAGTATCTCCTTTTATTGCATTGGAATCTCCAATGATATTAATATCATTATTAGTTTCCCAACTAATAAGCTCAGCTATATCCTCAAATCCTGGGCCCCCAACCCAACGAGATTCCTCTAATTGTTTTTCTAAAGATACATCTCCTTCTATAAGATCAAAAGCTTTATAAACTTTTTTACTTCCTATTGAATCACATCCAAAAAATATAAAAACTAATGCAATATATAAATATATCATAAACTCCCCTGCTTTAAAATTATTTCAAAATTTATCATTTATAATTTATTTTTCTGAGTAATATTTACTAATTTTCAACATTATTCAACTATAAAATAAATATGGTAAAAATATGAATTTAAAGAAAGCGCTAGATAATATAAATGTGAAAGCGGATTGGATAGGTTTAAGAGAGGTTAAAGAATCTACAACATATAGAATAATAAGAGATTTAAATCCTGAATCAAACAATACAACTCTTGATCATGGAATTATGGTTGAAGTGTTGGTTAATGGACAATTTGGCTATTGTGCTACAAATAACACAAGTTATGACGCAATCAATGAAGCTGCAAAAAAAGCTCATGTTCAAGCATTAAATGCTTCAGAATATTCAGCACACTCTTTTACAGAAAGTGTCCGTCCTAAATCAATAGGAGAATATCAATCCCCTTATGAAATAAAGAACATATCTCTTGGCTCTCTGACTGACACATTAATGAAATCTAATCAAGCATTACGAGGTTCTAAAAAAATTGTATCAGCTATTTCAATGGCACGCTTAGTAGATATGGATATGAAATTTGTATCTACAAATGGAAGTGATTTTTCTCAGAGCTTTATGTATGTAGGTCCTGCATTTAGAGCTATTGCTCAGGATGGCAATATTATACAAAGCAGATCATATATGGACCAATGCATGCAAGCAGGAATGGAGGTGTTTGAAGAAAATAGTGTTATATCAAGGTGTGAAAGTATATGCAAAGATGCAATAGAATTACTTTCTGCTGAAGAATGTCCAACAGGAACAATGGATTTAGTTCTACACTCTGATCAAATGCTATTACAAATACATGAAAGTATTGGACATGCACTTGAAGTAGATAGAATTTTAGGTGATGAAAGAAATTATGCAGGATGGAGTTTTGTTAATTTAGAAGATTTTGGGAAACTTCAATATGGTTCTGATATCATGAATATTACATTTGATCCAACAATTCCAAAAGAATTTGCTTCTTATGGATTTGATGATAGTGGATTAAAAGCTACAAAAGAATTTATTATTAAGGATGGATTATTGCTAAGAGGATTAGGAGGACTTGAAAGCCAAGAAAGATCTAATATAGAAGGCGTAGCAAATTTTAGAGCCTGCTCATGGAATAGAGCTCCAATAGATAGGATGGCAAATCTTAATTTAGAACCTGGAGATTCATCCTATGAAGATATTATTAGCTCTGTTGAAAAAGGAATATATATGCAAACTAATAGATCCTGGTCAATTGATGATTTTAGAAATAAATTTCAATTTGGATGTGAATATGCTCAATTAATTGAAAATGGAAAAATTACTAAAACTGTAAGAAATCCAAATTATAGAGCTGTATCAACACCTTTCTGGAATAGTCTGAAAATGGTTGGAGACAAAAGTACATTTGATGTTTATGGGACACCATATTGTGGTAAAGGGGAGCCTAATCAAGGAGTTAGAGTTGGCCATGCTTCTCCTACCTGCTTATTTAATAACATAGAAGTTTTTGGAGGAGCCTAAATAATGGATAAATATTTTAATACACTTAATAGTACTCTTTTTTGTTTATTAACTGAAGATGAGATACTTAAGAATAGTATGTGGGGAGAGAACAGTCAATTTATTAGAATTAATAATTCGAAAATTAGGCAAACAGGAATTGTAAAAGATTTATCTTATAGTATGACACTCATTGCAAATAAAAGGCAGGTATCGCATTCATTGACAATTACGGGTATATTAGATACAGATAAAAATAAATTAGAATCTATTTTAAATAAACTTAGAAAAGATATTACTCAAGTTCCTGAGGATCCTTTCATTGTTTATCCTAAATCAGATAAATGTTCAGAAGAAAAACATAAAGGAGATTTACTACCTATTGAAGATGCAGTGCAAAAACTCATGCCTATTATGGATGGGACAGACTTAACAGGATTATGGGCATCAGGTTTAATTTATACTGGAGTTGCAAATTCAAAAGGGCAAATACATTGGTTTGAAACAGAAACATTTTCTCTTGATTACTCTCTTATCACAAAAGATAAAAAAATGGTTAAAGATTGTTTTGCAGGGACGCATTGGAATCAATCAAAATATGAAAATTATATCAGTTCTTCAAAAAAGAAACTAGAATTAATGGCAAAAGAATCTATCAAAATAAAGCCTGGAAAATATAAAACATATATTGCTCCAGCTGGAGTTTCTGATATTATTGATATGTTTTCTTGGGGAGGTGTAAGTGAAGCTTCCTTACAGCAAAAAGATAGTGCATTTCTTAAAATGAGAAATGAAAATATAAAACTATCTCCTTGTTTTACACTCAAGGAAGATTTTTCTAGTGGTATGGTTCCAAGGTTTAATAGCCAAGGTGAAATAGCTCCTGAAAGTTTATCTTTAATCATGAAAGGAGCATTAGAAAATACATTAGTTAGCACAAGAAGTGAAAAAGAATATGGAGTTAAAACAAATTATGCTTCTGAAGGAGAAAGTTTACGTTCTCCAAAAGTAGCTTTAGGAGATTTAGAAGAAAATCAAATACTCAAAAAAATTGATAAAGGTGTATACCTTTCAAATTTACATTATCTTAATTGGAGTGATCGATTAGGAGGAAGAATTACAGGGATGACAAGATATGCCTGCTTTTATGTTGAAAATGGGAAAATTGTAGCTCCAATTGAAACCATGCGATTG
>CAYVTK010000126.1:0-3864 GCA_964454465.1 uncultured bacterium
GATCTTGAACCCTCAAATGTAACTGCTGGGTTTGCTAAGATGGTAGGTGATTTTTCAAAAGATAATTACTCTGGAATGAATTTTCCATATGGTGTTAGAGAATTTCCTATGGGAGCAATTAATAATGGTATTGGCTTACATGGAGGTTTATTTGTATTTGGAGCAACGTTTTTTGTTTTTGCTGATTATGAAAGACCTGCTATAAGAATGAGAGCTTTACAAAAATTACCTGTTATATCAGAATTTACCCATGATTCAATCTATGTAGGAGAAGATGGTCCTACACATCAACCAATCGAACATTTGATGTCTTATAGGGCAATACCTAATTTATTAGTAATAAGGCCTTCTGATGCAAACGAGGCGGTTGTTGCTGCAAAAATTGCGTTTGAAAGTAAAAATAGGCCTTCTTTGGTTCTTTTGACAAGACAAGGTCTTCCTGTTTTTGATAGAGAAATATATCCTGGGCCATGTAGTATAGAAAAAGGTGGATATGTTATGTGTGACCATGATATTCCTGATATTATGATTCTTGCAACTGGATCTGAAGTTTGGGTTGCTCTTGAAGCAGCCAAGATGTTAACAGATTTAAATGTTAAAGTAGTTAATCTAGCATGTTGGGAGTTATTTGAAGATCAAGAATCATCATATAAAGAAAATGTTTTAAAATGTAATAGCAATACGCTGATTGTTTCAGTTGAGGCTGGAATTACGGATGGATGGCAAAAATATACGGGTAGAAATGGTCTGAATATTGGTATTAATACATTTGGTGAGTCAGCTCCAGGAAAAGTAGTTGCTGAGCATTTTAAATTAACTCCAGAAGGTGTTGTTAACAAAATTAAATATAAGATGGATACTATATAAATGAAACTAAAATGTTTTTTCATTTCAGTTGTTTTATTTTCACTCTCATTATCTCAAGAAAAAATTCCTCCGACTTATATGGCCGCATTTGGCTCTGTGAGTATTAATGGTAAATTATATAATCATGTTTCTTTCAAACCTGAGTTTACAATGGGCAAGGTCGGATTAGGTTTAGATATTTATTTTTATTTTGATGAAGATGGCAATGTCTATGATAGAGATTGGGATTTTTCTACTCCTGAAGCATCACTGAAAACAATAATGGATAAAATTTATTATATTCGATATGGAATGCCTGTTGATAAGACATATTTTAGGATAGGAACACTTCCAAAACGAACCATGGGACACGGTATATTAGTGAATAATTATGCTAATGATATTGATTATCCACAAACAAGAAGAATAGGGTTTGATTTCAGATATACTTTTTCAGGTTTTAGATTAGAATTTTTACATAGTAATATTAAAGAATTTTCTCATGCTGGTTTATTTGGTTTAAGGACAGTTTTCCCGCTAATTCCTACTATTGATATGGGGTTTTCTGTTGTTACAGATTTAGACCAAAACTTTGGGTTGCCTGATAGTGATAACGATTCCTACCCAGATGATTGGGATGATTTTCCAGATGATGGAACATTGTGGAATGAATTTCAAGGTGAAATTCATGATCTTGAGTCAAATTTTAATTGTACATATGATGTAGATGGAAATATTAATGACTGCCCTGAGCATGTAGCTACAACAATTTCTGATTATTATACTTTATGGAATGCTGATATAGCTATGAATAGCCTCCCAAAAGATGATGTGTCTGGTGTTGCCATTGACTTAACATATAAAATAAATGATAAGATTAAGCTATTTAGTGAATTTGCACAATTAAATGGAGATACTAAAAATCCATATACTGATAATACTAATTTTAATACAAATTTAGGTTTTGGCTTTATTCCAATAGCCTTAGAGGTTACTTTTAACTCAGTAGTGTTTACTTTAGACTATAGAGAATCTTCTGAAAATTTTATTTTTCATTATTGGGATAAGAACTATGAGCATAATAGGTCCTCTGTTAGTATGATCAATGATGAAAAAAAGGTAATTACAAAAGAATCTTTATTATATCAATTCGGAAAACAAAAAGGTGGCTCTATTGGTTTTATAGCTAATATTTCAAAATATTTAAAATTTTCAGTTAATTATCTTTATTTAAAAGGTGATAAATGGGACTCTGCAGAACAAATGTATGTGAATGATAAAAATAATTCATTTTATTCAAAGTTTGAAATAGATACTTCCATGATTCCAAAAGTAGAAATTGCAGAAATATTCTATCAGCAAACCAATACGAAGAATCCCTTGAAATTTAAAAATAATGAAAATACACTCTTTGGCTACAATATTGGTGTATCACTTGCTAATAATTTATCTTTAATACTCAAGGGTAGAAAAACATACGTTTATAATAGTGAAACTGAAGATTACACTCCTGTTAAGAATACGCAAATTGAAACTTCCGTATATTTCTAATGAAAATT
Organism: uncultured bacterium; assembly: GCA_964454465.1. Taxonomy (GTDB): domain Bacteria; phylum Fidelibacterota; class Marinisomatia; order SCGC-AAA003-L08; family D37C17. The sequence continues at coordinate 2,406 of CAYVTK010000126.1, forward strand.
TCATCTAAAAAAGTCAGGCAAGATTTTATTGATTTTTTTCTAGATAAAAAGCACAAATTCGTGCGTAGCTCTCCTGTTTTTAGTTTAGATGATCCAACCCTTTTATTTATTAATGCTGGGATGAATCAGTTTAAAAATATTTTTTTAGGGAAGGAAAAAATAAAATATCCAAGGGTTGTAAATTCTCAAAAATGTATTAGAGTAAGCGGTAAACATAATGATTTAGAAGAAGTTGGATTAGATAAATTTCATCATACATTTTTTGAGATGCTTGGAAATTGGTCCTTTGCAGATTTTTCTAAAAAAGAAATTATTATGTGGTCATGGGAACTTTTAACAGATATTTGGAAATTAGATAAAAATAGATTATGGGTTACAGTATACAAAGATGATGATGAAGCCCTTAATCTATGGAAAGAATATACAGATGTTAATCCTGATAGAGTCTTGAAGTTTGGTAATAAAGATAATTTTTGGGAAATGGGTAATGTTGGTCCTTGTGGTCCATGTTCAGAAATACATTATTATACAGGAGATAATCCATCTAATCAACAAGCAGATGGAGTCAATAAACTAGATGAATATAGAGAATTATGGAATTTAGTTTTTATTGAATACAATAGAATAGAAGATGGATCTTTAGATAAACTTCCGATGACACATGTAGATACAGGTATGGGGCTTGAAAGAATTCTTGCAACATTAAATGGATTAGATGATCATTATAAAACGGACCTATTTTTTCCTATCATAAATAAGATTGAAAAAATATCCAATATTTCTTATTCTGAAGATTTAGGTATGTCCCATAGAGTGATTGCAGATCATATAAGAATGGTCTCTTTTTCTTTAGCAGATGGTATTATGCCCTCAAATGAAGGTCGAGGTTATGTTGTAAGAAGAGTACTTAGAAGAGCAGCAAGATTTGGTAGAGTTTTAAATATAGAAGGAGCGTTCTTACATAATCTTATAGAACCTTTATGTAATGTATTAGGTGATGCTTACCCTGAATTAATTGAAAAAAAAGAACATATAGAGAAAGTTGTCAAAATTGAAGAAATCTCATTTGGTAAAACTTTAGATAGAGGGCTTGGTTTGATTAATGAGATTATAGATTCACAAGATAATAAAATTATTTCAGGAGAGAATGTTTTCAAACTATATGATACCTATGGTTTTCCTGTTGATTTAACACAATTAATTGCAAGAGAACATGGTTTTGACGTTGATACTGAATCCTTCAATGAGTTTATGGAAAAACAAAAAACTAGAGCAAGGGAAGGTAATAAATTTCATGTCACGGATAATAAAACTTCTTGGACTGTTTTATTGGATAATAAACAATCCCATTTTATTGGATATGAAAAATTAAGCAGTAGATCTAAGATAATTAAGTATAGAGCGACTGAGGATAATTTTTTTGAGATTATATTAGATGAGACACCTTTTTATCCTGAGT
>CAYVTK010000127.1:0-3850 GCA_964454465.1 uncultured bacterium
AACTAAAGGAATATCTGATTTAATTAATAAACCTGGATTAATTAACTTGGATTTTGCTGACGTTAAAACTGTTATGTATAATATGGGTGATGCAATTATGGGTACGGGAATAGCAAAAGGAGAAGAAAGGGCAGTTCTTGCAGCCCAAGAGGCAATTAATTCACCATTATTGCAGGATGCTAATATAAAAGGGGCAAAAGGTCTATTGGTAAATATATCAGGACCAAAAGATATGACAATACATGAATTAAATGATGCATCAAGTATAATCTATGAAGAAGCAGGAGAAAATGCTAATGTGATTTTAGGCTGTGTGATTGATCAAAATTTAAATGATGAGGTTAACATAACCGTCATTGCAACTGGCCTTAATGATGATGAGTACCCTACTTATTTTAAGAGAGAAATAGAAGATACAGAGGTTAAAATAAAAGATAGAAACATTCCAAATGAACAAAATATAGAAAAAAAAGAAGTAATAGATAATGAGAGAGAAAGTGAAGATGACAATGTTCTCACATTTGGAAATGAACTTGATATTCCAACTTTTCTTAGGAAGAGAAATTCCTAAAAGATATTACAAATATAGTTTCATTAGTATTTGATTTATATAATTTAATCTTCCCATGATGAATATCTTTGATTATTCTTTTTGAGAGGCTAAGACCAAGACCCCATCCCCTTTTTTTCGTACTATATCCAGGCTTGAATATTTTATTTCTATCTTTATTGTTAATACCTACACCATTATCAGTAATATATATATTAATATAATTATCTATCTGCTTTAGTTTTATATTTATGAATCCTTCTTCATTTTTTATCGAATCAATCGAATTTTTAATTAAATTCTCTATCGCCCAGTAAATAAGGACATCATCACCAAGAATAAAATAATTATTATCTACATCTAATTTAATTTCTAAATCTTTTGACCTTGGAATCCTCTTATTGTAATAAGAGACTATATCTATTAATATAGAATTAAGATCAATTTTAATAAGCTTTGGATTTGAACCAATTTTATTAAATTTATTTGATATATTTTCTAAATGCTGTACCTCTTTTTCAAATTCTTTAATAATTTCTTTATCATCAGGTTTTTTCTTAATTAAATCTACCCACCCCATTAATGATGATATTGGAGTTCCTAATTGATGAGCTGTTTCTTTAGCCATACCAACATAAATAGAATTATTTTCACTTAAATTCAGGATTCTATAGATAAGCACAATGAATAATAACAAAATAATAAAAAATGATATCTCAATAAATGGAATCCACCTAATTGTATTAATCAAATCTGTATCACCATAATGGATTTGAATTAATGGGACATTATCATATTCAATAATTGTCAATGGATCAAAATCTTGATCCATTGTTATAATAGTATTTTCAATAAAACTTTTATAATCATCGCTATTTTCCTTATATGGAATATCAAGGTTTAGATGCTCATAGGTAAAGCTTCCATCGCTTAATTGTGTTTTAATAATAACAGGTATATTTAATTCATCAATTAGAGGTACTAAGACTTCAAGAAGATAATCAGAGTTATCTTCCGAATATAATACTTTTTGATGATAGACATTAACTATTGTACGGACCTGATTATTAAGTTCAGTCCTAAATTCATTAGTTATTTTTCTATTTATAATAAAAAATAAAGCACCCACAATAATAATTAGGAATAGAAAAACTATTTTAATATTAATATTAGATTGAGACTTAAACATTTTTGCCTTTTCCCTTATATATACCAAAACATATAATCAATACTAATAAAATGCATACTATATTTGAAATCAGATTTCCAGTATATATATCTTTAGGCTTGAATTTCATAATATATTCATTCTCACCTTTATCTATAATAAGACCTCTGAATAATCCATTTAATTTGATAATATTTTTATTATCTACAGTCCATCCGGGATAATATACTTCACTGAAGAAAAGAATTTGTGGTGAATCTGATATAGTTCTAAATATAATTTGATCAGGTTCCCAATTAAGTATTTCAACTTTAGATTCTGGATTAAATTTCATCTGATTAATAACTGATATTTCATCCCTTGATAAATCATTCAGATTAATATATGAATTATTCTGAGGATTAAATAAGTCGCTTGTTATATTTTCCAAAATCAAATCTTGATTATCTAAAAAAGTAACATTTTCTACAAAAAACAATCTATTTAAAAAATTATTATTTTGATATACATATGAATCGATATATTCATTTGGGTTAAATGTATTTCCATAATAATTAAATTTAAATTTTGAATCTATCCTTGAAAATCCAGGGATATTACCAACTTTATTATGAATAATATATTTGATATTCAGTATCTGCAATAAACCTTTAGGGTAGTAACCTTTTTCTGCTATCATTTTCAATATTTTATCATATTCAGATAATTTTGCGGCATGATAACCCATAATTGTTTCAATATTAAATGCAGCAAGTCTACTAGCATTGTTCCCTGTAAGGTCTAAAACTCTAAATTTATCTGAATCAGATGATAAAAAAGTAATCAATTCATCTTTCTCAAGATATTTTTCAATAAAATTTCTATGCTTTACAATCTTCTTATTTGGAATATGATATCTAGGTTCAATTATATCTTTATCAACTCTTAAATAATCATAACATAGAAGCGATATCATTATAAATAAAAATGTAGATTTATTAATAAAAGAGTAGTTTGAGTAAATATAAATAAGAATTAATAATAATAATAATATACTAATAAGAAAAATTTCATCTTTTTCTGAATTTTTTTTAAGATTATTAATATTTATATTTGTTGATTTGAGTATCTTTTCTAAATCCTGATCTTTTTTATTAGACTGTATTAACTTAGAGTATGAATAATATAATTTTGCATTAGATTCCGTCCATTCATTTAAGAGACTTATATCTTTTTCATTATGTATGCCATCATTATTTAGATCTTTATTATTTAGAGATTTATGATAGTTTTTTTTAACTTCATTAAAAAACTGCGTCTCTTTCCCATTAAAACTATGATATGGATATAACTTTGAATTATATAAACTACTGCTTAACAATATGATAAATATAGCGATAGAACTGATAAAAAGTTTTTTTCTGTATTGTGTATTTTTTAATAAATCAGGTAGAAAGCCTATACCAAATCCTGCCAATATGTAAATACAAAATTGAAAGATTATAAGTATAAATATTGGTGCTCTAAATTTATTAAAGAATGGTAAGTAATTATAGAATAGAGTATAAAAGTTTTCAAAGTACTTGCCTACTGATAATAATAGGGACGAAATTAAAGCTAATATAAAAAATATTTTATACTCATTTTTTATTCTAAATAAACCTATAATAGCCAAAAATATAATAAATATACCAATATAATTCGGGAAATCTGTAAATGGTAAATACCCCCAATAACTTTGGCCACCAAAACCATAAGAATATGGAATTATAAATGTAAAAAACTCTTTTATATGAAGCGACCACTGTGTTGCATTTTCTATTCCATAGCCACCATCAGAGCTTGCACCCCTAACTGAGTATTCAGTATAATTTAAAACAGGGTAATAAATAGATAGGGATAATAAAAATCCCATTAATAAAGCCCCTATTGCATAGCTACTCTTAATACATGCATTCTTAATATCTGTTTTATAATTATAAATAAAATGTATTAATATAAATAGGCCTACAAGCATCCATGAATAATAAGCAATTTGTATATGCCCCCTTTGAAGCTGTAGACCTACAAATAAAGATAAACATGTGAAGTTCATTATATTATTTTTTTTATTAATTTTAAATATAAAAAAAATTATCAAAGGAAGATATGCT
>CAYVTK010000128.1:0-3846 GCA_964454465.1 uncultured bacterium
GAATTCCTAGAACTTTTCATAAGAGGAGAATGAAAAGCTCCAGATGTTTTTAAAGGTATAACTTTTCTTAAGCCTATTTGCTTACCTTCATTAAATGCATTTTCTATTGAAATTCTACTACCTGAAAGTACAATTTGTTGATCAGAATTATAGTTTGCAGGAACCAACATTTCACTATTATTACATAATTGGTCAATTTGCTCTTTTGTAGCTCCTAATATAGCCAACATCCCCCCAGGATTTTTTTCGCCTGATTTTTGCATTTCCAAGGCTCTTATTTTTATGATTTTTAGAGCATTCTTAAATGATAAAACGCCACAAGATACTAGTGCGGAGTATTCTCCTAAACTATGACCTGCTACAGCATTTGGAATATAATTATTATTTTGAAGTATTCTATCTTTGATTACACTATTGATAAATATCGCAGGTTGAGTAAACTCTGTTTGATTTAGAATATTTAAGGGGTCATCAATAGAAATTTCTAAAATATCATAACCTAGTATTTTTTGAGCTTCTAAATAATAATCTTTAGATACTTTATATAAGCCTAATAAATTTTTACCCATTCCCTTGAATTGAGAACCTTGACCAGGGAACAAGAAAGTAAAAGAATTATTCATTTTCAAAACCTATATTTTCTAACGATTCTTTTATTTTTTCTATAAAATCATTTTTTATACATTTTCTTGCATGTAATATCCCATTGTATATAGCCTTATCATTAGAAGATCCATGACATTTGATTACAATGCCATCAACCCCTAATAAAGGAGCTCCACCATGTTCTTCATAATCGAATGTTTTTTTTATATCTTGGAATACAGGGAAGAGCATAGGCTTAGCAAGTTTTGATATTGAATGATTATTAATGCTGTCAGTTGCCCAGGATAACATTTTATTAACTGTTCCCTCTATAAGTTTTAAAACAATATTTCCTGTAAATCCATCGCATATAACAATATCTGCTTTATTATCTAGAATATCTCTTGATTCTAAATTTCCAACAAAATTATCTGAATATTTTTCTAGTAGCTTAAAGGTCTCAACAGTGAGCGCATTTCCTTTATTTGATTCATTTCCAATGTTTAATAATGCAATTTTAGGTTTTTTAATATTCTCTAGATATTTTATATATGCCTTAGCCATTAAAGAAAATTGTAATAAATGTATAGGTTTATTGTTTGAATTTGCTCCAACATCACATAATACAAAACCTCCTTTATCAGTTGGAATGTATGCTCCTAATGCAGGCCTTCTTATTTTATCAATTTTCCCTAGTAATAGGAGGGAAGAGGAGAGTAGTGCTCCTGTATTCCCCGCACTAACTACAGCATTTACTTCTTTGTCTTTAAGTAGTTGTATTGATTTTATAAGTGAAGATTCAGGTTTATTTTTAAATAACCTTGTTGGTGAATCAGAATCAATAATTTCATCTTCAGCATAAATAAATTTATTATTATTATATTTTGAATTTTTAAAACTTTTTTTAAAAGAGTTAAATGTAGATTTTTTACCTACAAGATACAAAAAATCATTTTTGTGTTTATTAATATAAGATAAGGACCCATTTATATTTGATGAAGGAGATAAATCTCCATTCATAATATCGATAGCGATTTTCATATAGGGTGATTAACTATTTTTTGTGAGTATTTTGCCTTTAAAGTAGAGAACGCCATCAACCTTATAAGCTTTATGTCTAAGGTGTTTTGTTCCTGTGCCTGTGCACTCAGAAATACACAGATTATCTTTCAGTTTCCACTGAGATCTTCTTTTTCTACTTCTAGCTTTCGAATGTTTTTTTCTTGGTACAGCCATAATTACTCTAATCTACAAATTAGTTATTTGCGTAATTTATTATTCATTATCCATTACTAACAAGAAAAAAGCACTTTATTTTATATATGCAATCCAAGGGCTTTCACCTCTGAATTTAGATAATTGCTCTTTTACTTGTGTTGCAAGGTCTTTACTTTTAAAACTTCCTATCCGCACTCTCCAACGTTGAATGTTGTTTTTTTTATCGAAATATTCTTCAATATAAGTATCAAATCCTAATTCTATTAATTCGCTCATATCCTCTTTTGCTTTTTCTAATGAAGTCCAAGAAGCTACTTGAATTGTAAATCTATTCTTATTTTTAGCTTTCTTATTTGAAATTTCAGGTTTTTTTGTTTTTTTAGGCTCTTCTTTAGCAGGAGCTCTTTTTTTCAATTTTTTTTCTGTTAGCTCAAAATGCCCTTTTATAGCATTGAAATAAAATTTTTCTTCATGAATTTTTTCATTCATTTTATTCTCTACCTCAACTGAAACATAGTATTCGCCTACTGTCAGTGCTGTTAGGAGTAATTTATCATTCTCAATAGAATATTCAAACTTTGCTCCTTCTGGGCCTATGGGTTTAGACCATTTATATACATAATCAGGATTTTTAGATTCTAAAGATTCTGGAAATATTTTAATAGTTTTTCCTGTTTCTATTTCCTGCCATACTTGTTTTTCACTGCAGGATAAAACTACAAACATAGATGTAAATAGTAAGAATTTTTTTATTTTCATAGGTAGTTTGCCTTATTTGTTTTATATAATTTCAATATTAGAAAAGAAAAAAGCTATTTCTTTTTTTGCATTTTCATCGGAATCTGAACCATGCACAGCATTTTCGCCTAGACTTGATGCATATAATTTCCTAATTGTACCATCTTCCGCTTCATTTGGATTTGTTGATCCTATTATTTTTCTCCAATTGGAAACAGCATTATCTTTTTTTAATGCTAAAACCATACATTTCCCTGATGACATAAAAAGTGTTAATTCTTCAAAGAAGGGTTTATCCTTATGTATAGCATAAAATCCTTCAGCTTGTTTTTTTGACATTCTTATAAGTTTTGCTCCAAGAATTTCAAAATCTTCCTTTAGAATATGGTCATAAATTTTTCCTGTATAATTATTATTAATTGCATCAGGTTTGATTATTGCAAATGTTAGATTACTCATTTTGTCTATCCTTAAATTATATTTTTCATTGTTTTGCCAATATCAGATGGGGACTCGCATACATGAATACCGCATGTATCCATAATTTTCATTTTTGCTATAGCTGTTTCATCTCCTCCTGATATAATAGCACCAGCATGTCCCATTCTTTTTCCACTAGGGGCAGTTTGTCCCGCTATGAAACCTACAATAGGCTTTGAAACATTTTCTTTAGCCCAGTATGCTGCTTCAATTTCCATTGTACCACCAATTTCTCCAATAACAACAATACCTTTAGTCTCTGGATCATTTTCAAATAATTCAATAGCTTTTCTCATATCTGTCCCAATAATGGGATCTCCTCCAATACCAAGAGCAGTTGTTTGCCCTAAATCATTTTGTACAAGTTGATAAATCGCTTCATATGTTAATGTTCCAGATTTTGATATAACCCCAATATTACCTTTTTTTGTAATAAAACCAGGCATAATTCCTAGTTTACATTCATCTACAGTAATCACTCCAGGGCAATTTGGACCAACTAAGCATATATCTTTTTCATCAACAATATGTTTTGCTTTTATCATATCTCGTGTAGGAATTCCTTCGCTAATACAAACAATGGTATCCATATTTGCTTGTGCAGCTTCAATGATTGCAGATCCAGCAAATGCCGGGGGGACAAAAATAATAGACGCATTTGCTTGTGTAACTTTTTTTGCTTCAATTACACTATTAAAAACAGGAACAGTATCATTGATAGCTTTTTGACCACCTTTACCAGGGGTAACTCCACCAACAATATTTGTTCCATATTCAAGCATTTGTGAAGAGTGGAAGGTGCCTTCAGATCCTGTGATTCCTAGA
>CAYVTK010000129.1:0-3833 GCA_964454465.1 uncultured bacterium
TTATTATTTAAATCAATATGATAAATTGTTAGATTTAATGATGATTGTGAATTTGGGTTATAAATAAATTTACCTCTAAATAATGATTCGTTTTTTGCATTTGTATCAAATTTAGGGTTAACTATATCAGATACATTCTTAATAAAACCATCTGTATAATTCTTTAATAATGTAAATCTTGAAAATAGTTTTTTTGTTAATGGGATAGAGGAGGATAAGCTATAAGATAACCCGTTATTAGAATATAGACTTGTATTAATATTAAGAGATTTATCTTTAGTTGGATTATTAGAAGTAACATTAATCATTCCAGCCATAGCATTTGGTCCGTAAACAGATGATTGAGGACCTTTGAAAATTTCTATTTGTTTTATATCTTCAAGTATTCCAAGCATTCCAATTCCTGAAAAATTAATATCATCTATCATATATCCTACATAGAAGTGAGGTGCCCCCTCACCTGAGAATTGGCTAAGTTCGCCTAATCCCCTTAGTTGAAAATATCTTGCCCTTGATGTTCCTCCTGCATAATGCAGATTTCCTATTGATTGGATTAGATTTTCAAAGTTTTTATTCCCATTATGATTAAATTTATCTTCTTTTATAATAGAAATATTTGTAGATCCTATTGATTCATTAAGTCCGCCATAAATTTCAACTTGTGGAATTAAAATTGACGCTGTATCAGATTCTGTTGTATTTGGAAAAATAAAGGTAATTAGTAAAATGTATAAAAATATATGTATCATAACTTCCTCCGCTAGTATTATCTAGATCAGGTTATTAGGGTATGTTCTCAGCATTTTAAGCACCCCTGTGAATTAAATTTAAGGAATTTTAAATATTAAAAACTAAATTTTGCTTATGGAAATGCTAGAATATGAACATAAATATTGGAATGAGGGTTTAAAATATATAGCTGGTGTAGATGAAGCTGGAAGAGGTCCTCTTGCTGGCCCTGTTGTTGCTTCTTGTGTAATTTTAAATTCTGATTTTAATATTGAAGGAATCAATGATTCAAAAAAACTTACACCTAAAAAAAGATTTACATTATCTGAATTAATAAAAAAAAATGCTGTTGATGTGAGTATTGGTATCGCTAATGAAAAAGAAATAGATGATTTAAATATATTGCAGGCAACTTTTCTTGCTATGAAAAGAGCCGTTGGGAATTTGAAAATTTCTCCCCAGCGTTTACTTATAGATGGACCACATTCAAATATAAAATTAATCCCTGTTAACAATATAATAAAAGGAGATAGTAAATCCTTAAGCATTGCTTCTGCATCAATTATTGCTAAAGTAGAAAGAGATCGAATAATGTGTGAATATAATAAAATATATTCTGAATATGCATTTGATAAGCATAAAGGTTATGGAACTAAACTTCATATCAATGCTTTGCAAAAATTTAAAGCTACACCTATACATAGAAAATCATTTAGAATAGTTAAATCACATTTGCCTAACTTTGAATTTTATAAAAAAAGAAATTTATTTAATAATTTGGGAAGTAAACTTGTAGCTATAAGTTTTATTAAAAGAAATTATATTTTAGAAGAGCAAAATATATTATTAGATGATGATACGAACATTGATTTTCTTTATACTAAAGATAATAAAAGATTTTTTATAAAAGTTCTTATTCAAGATGATTCTAATCTATCTGGAAATAATATAAATATTCAATCTTTTTTAAATCTTATAGATCGAAAAATAAAAGAAAAAGAATCTAAGAAAAAAAATTGGTTTAATGTAATTTCAGTTACGTTTATGCCAAAAAATAAACCGAAAATAATATCTATTTACAATGAAGAAATTTCTTAGTGTACTATTAATTACATTTACCTATACCTTTGAAGTTGCTAATTCTGTTGGTGAATATGGAGCTGTAGCCAGCTCAAAAAAACAAGCTTCACAAATAGGTGTTGAAATATTAAAGAATGGAGGAAATGCTGTTGATGCTGCTATAGCTGTAGCTTTTGCTTTATCTGTAACTCATCCTAGTGCCGGTAATATTGGAGGAGGAGGGTTTATGGTTATTAGATTTTCAAATGGTGAGGTTACAACCATTGATTTTAGAGAGAAAGCCCCTTTGTTATCTTCTCATGATATGTTTCTTGATCTTGAAGGTAATGTTATTAAGGGAAAAAGTAAATATTCTGCTTTAGCCTCAGGTGTACCTGGAACTGTATACGGATTGGGTTATGCACATGAAAATTATGGTTCTCTCCCTTGGGATATTTTATTGTATCCTGCAATACAACTTGCAAAATATGGTTTTGAATTAGACTATCATAATGTAAAAATTTTGAACTCTGAAAGATATAAAGGTTTCTTATCATATGATTTAGAATCAAAAAAAATATTTACAAAAGATATTCCCTTTAGAATAAATGAAAAATTGATACAAAAAGATTTATCTGAAACATTGAGAAGAATAGCGAAATATGGATACCTGGAATTTTATCAAGGTCTAACAGCTGATTATATCATTAAATGTATGGAAAGAACTGGAGGAATTATATCATATGATGATTTAAGAGGATATAAATCAGTTGAAAGAGAACCTATTATAATTAACTATAGAGGTTATACAATATATTCTATGCCTCTACCTTCTTCTGGAGGGATAACATTGGCAAATATATTAAATCAACTTGAATATGTTGATTTAAATGATTATCATCCTAAAAGTTCAAAATATATACATATTTTATCAGAGATTGAAAAGCGTGCTTATGCAGATAGGGCAGAATATTTAGGCGATATTGATTTTGTAGATGTCCCCGTAGATAAAATAATATCTAAAGAATATGCTGAAGATAGATATTCAACAATTTCATGCAGAAAGTCTATTCCAAGTAAAAAAATTAATCATGGTATTATAGATTTTACCAATGAATCTGAGGAGACGACGCATTTTTCTGTCGTTGATCGATATGGAAATTCTGTTAGTTTGACTACAACTATTAATGGTTGGTTTGGAAATGGAATTACAGTAGATAAAGCAGGTTTTTTATTAAATAATGAAATGGATGATTTCTCAATTAAGCCAGGCCATCCAAATATGTATGGATTAGTTGGAAATGCTGCTAATTCTATAGAAGCTGGTAAGAGGATGTTAAGCTCTATGACTCCTACGATCGTTGAAGATGAAAATAATGATTTATTTTTAGTCTTAGGCTCTCCTGGAGGTTCTACTATCATTACTACAGTTACGCAGATTTTAGTTAACTTGATTGATTTCAAGATGCCTTTAAAAGAAGCTATAGAGAGTAAGCGTTTTCATCATCAATGGTTGCCAGATGTTATTCAAACAGAAAGATATTCTTTCAGTCCAGATTTAACTAAAGCATTAAATAAATATGGTCATAAAGTTAGAGAAAGATCCTCAATAGGAGAAGCTAATTGTATTATGGTAGATACTTTAGGCTTAAAACATGCTTGTTCTGATAGTAGGAGAGGAGGAGTCTCAGTAGCATACTAATGAATAAGAAAAAAAACAGATTAAAAGAACTTAAAGAATTGATAATTTTGATTATTGTTGCTTTAACCATTAAGACATGTCTTGTTGAAATCTATATTGTGCCTACAGGGTCCATGGAGAAGACAATTCTTATTGGTGATATGTTGATAGGAAATAAATTTATCTATGGAATGCGAACCCCTAATTGGATTGGAATACCTTATACAAGATTTGGATTCTATATTCCTAGCTTTAGGCTTCCTAAATTTAAAGAGGTTGAAAATGGAGATGTTGTTATTTTTGAATTTCCAAGAGACCCTTTTCAAAAATATGTTAAGAGATGTATTGGTCTTCCAAGTGATAG
>CAYVTK010000130.1:0-3827 GCA_964454465.1 uncultured bacterium
TCGGTAAGGATAGTACAAGAGTTAGTTTCGCCAGAAAAGGTACGTGATACAGCGAAAAGATTTAATTTATCAACTAATATACGGGCTGTAGATGCCATTGCACTTGGAGTTTCAGAAGTTATTCCTATTGAAATTACATCGGCATATTCTGCGATTGCTAATAATGGTATTTTTACATCACCTTTATCTATTGTATCTATTAAAGATAATGAAGGAAGAGAGATAAAACAATTTCTAAATAATTCAATTGAAGTTGCTGATGATAGCGATATTTTTATTTTGCGGGATATGATGAAATCTGTTATTGATAGTGGTACTGGAGGATCAATACGTTGGAGATACAAGTTTTATGCCCCTGCAGCAGGTAAAACCGGAACCACCAATAGTAAAACTGATGCCTGGTTCGTAGGGTTTACACCGCAGTTAACTATTGGTGTTTGGGTGGGACTTGATGACCCCTCAATGGTTTTAGGTGAAAAACAATATGGCTCATCTGCAGCATTACCGATTTTTGCGAAAGCAATTAAATCAATATATGAAAAAGGTAGCTATACATACCTTAACCAAAATATAATATTAGATAATAAAAAAGACTGGAATATGCCAAATGATGTTATTGAGATAGATATATGTAATAGTTCTTGTTGCCTAAAAACAGATTGGTGCGATAGTTATAAGGAGTATTTCAATTCAGACCATCCTCCATTAGAACCTTGTAGTGACTTAAATCCACTTAATAGATTTAGTGATTAAGCTTTTCATCATATTGGGAGAATTTAATTACAACATTTTTCTCATTTTCAATATGAACTATATTTTTTTCTAGCTCTGTAGTAGATTCATATCCTGAAGTTACTATTATGGCTTTTATATAAAAAAGAGGGGCTCCTGTTATCGGAGCATTTAAAACTTTTGTTTCTAGGTCTAGAATATTAATATGTAATTTGGAAAATAGTTCTGTGCAATAATGTACAATTCCTTCATTATCTGCTCCTTTAAGCCTAAATATAAATTTATTTTCATCATTATATTCTTCAATTGATGTTCTTTTTATTGTGAATGATAAATTTGTATATTTTTTAAAAGATTTTTCTAAAGTATCAATATGCTTTGGATCTAGTGATATTAAAATAAGCATATTGAAATCTTCTCCTAATTTTATCATTTTACTTGTTTCAATATTTCCATTCAAATAGCTTATTTCTTTGCTAATATCTGATATAAATCCTAATCGATCTAAACCAGATATGTATATTATAAAATTTTTCATTTATGCTTTTATCCTATTTAATGTTTTTCTAATTAATAAAATGGTATTATTAATTCTTATATTTTCGTTAGATGAAATATAAAAAAGATATATTGATAGAATACCAATAAAAATATTTCCTATCCACATAGAGAGACCTGGATTAAGTTTACCTTCGTCACCTAAAAATTCTCCTACTGTTAATAAAGCCCAATAAACAATAAAAAAACCTAAACTAATAGCAATGCTAATACTAAAGCTGCCTTTTTTTGATACAATCCCTAGAGGTATGCCAAGTAGAATGAATATAATGCAGGCAATTGGAATTGCAAATTTTTTATGAAGCTCAACTTTATATCTATTAATATCATTTTTCAGTATAGGGATAAGCTTATCATTTTTTCTTATGTTATTTTTAATATTATTTATTGATGTTTCAATCTGATTTAGTCTGATTTTATTTTTTTTAGGAGGTTTATTTGAACCTGCTATAAATAGCCCTTGTTTCTCATTTTCAAGCTCACCTATTCTTATTTTAGTATCATCATTATTACGATTTAATTTTATTAGTTCATTTTTTTTATAGTTAATTTCAGATAATAAAGTATTTACATTCATTTCTCTATCATTTTTTACTAGGACTTTATTTTTATCTAAATTTATTTTATTAAAAGGAATTAATATTTTATATTTTTCAAAATATGTTTTTCTATATTCGTGATTAGAAGATTTTATATTTTCATGTATTGATCCATTGTACAAGTCAAGAACTAGACCATCATTCAAGGAATTAAAGCTCCCTGACTCTGCTAAGATTGTAGTTTTATTTCTTATATTCTCTTTATTAAAAATAACGATATCCATAAATGAATTATTATTAATCCTATTACCAACATAAATTATTTTTTCATAAATAACATTTATCATATTTTCTTTAATTTCTATATCTGGTCTTTCTTTTGTTATTTGATAGGATAACTTTCTAATATTATGATTCATCTCAGGTAATATCCATAAATTAAATGGAATCATTATTCCTAGAATTATAATGCCTAATAATAAACTTGGTTTAAGAAAATAAAAATGGCTAATCCCTGAAGCTTTAAAACCTGTAATTTCATTATCAGATGATAATCTACCAAATGCCATCATTGTTGCAATAAGTATAGCCATTGGTGCTGCAAGTGATAAAATATTTGCAGACTGATAAAATATAAATTTAAAAATTGTTGCAAATGATAATCCCTTACCTAAGAACCTATCCAAATGTCTGATCATAAATTGTGTCAATAAAACGAATATGAGCACAATTAAAGAAAGTAAGAATGGGGGTATTAATTCTTTAAATATATATCTATTTATTATTTTCACTAATAATAAATTAACTATTCAATAATTAAATATACCATTAGTATTATATCTGTAATATTAATAGTAGTATCAAAATTGATATCTGCTAGTAGCAGCTTATGATCATTTGTTATAATAGTACTTTGAATTATATGATCGATTGTAATAATAATGTCGGTAACATTAAGAGTATTACTAAAATTGATGTCACCTAATTGGAAATTAGATATAGAAATTATTGAAATGTCATTATTTCTCCATTGGCTATCTCCAATAATATACATTTCTGAAGAATTATTTTCATTTTCAATTGTTATGGAAATATTTTCCATTTCTTCGCAATAATTTTCTGTTGTGGGATATGTGTCATTACCCATCGCAATAATATCAGTCATAGTTCCAGCCCAATTTTTTCCACCAACATTGGTATTATTGCAATATGCTAAAATTTTATCACCATATTCTAAATTTTGTCCACTATAAAATGCCTGATTAATAAAAAAAGCAGATTGCATTGTTGATTGATTATACCCCATATCAAATTCATCATCTATTCTATAATTATTGTTTGTTTCATTTTGTTCTATAGGTGTATTGTATTCAAATGGAATTAGAGCATTCATTAAAAACCAGTATCCTTTGTTTGGCTCGAAATGTGAGAGTGACCCAAAAATTTCTCCTTCAGAGAATAATGCTGCAGAATTTTCTCCAATAATAGCGTGCAAATTATTGTGCATATAAAAAGGTATTGCTACTTCGATTTCTTGAGAAGTAGTATATGGATATGATATTAAATTTGCTCCAGGATATAAAATATATGCAGAAGATTCCGTTGGATTGCCTTGGATATCTAATAAAGAAACACTAGATGTAATAATCCAATATCCTTTATCATGTTCAATATTAGTTAAACTTCCTACCCATTCATTATTAACTTGATGACTAATTTCTCCCTCTGATATAATAGAAATTAAATTATATTCGATATCTTCAAATATATTATCTATACTTGTGTTCTCAGGTAAAATATTGAAGCTTACAAGATTAGGTCCAGAAGTAAAGTAATAAATATTATTAATAGTATCATCTGCTAAAATGATACTTGTATGTAAAAATAATAATATATATAGTATAATTTTCATATTTAGAAAATATCTCCTCAATACTATTTTAATACATTTATAATAATGTTGCAAATTATTTGTTGAGAATAATTAAGGTAGTAAAA
>CAYVTK010000131.1:0-1993 GCA_964454465.1 uncultured bacterium
ATCTCTCTATGATATTATGAGATTTTTGTCCAAATGAATGTATGCTTGAAGGATTTCCAAAGTTTTCAAGATTTATTGTATTGATTAAATCTGCAACATCTTTATCTATTGGTGTTGTCGCAGCGATATCAAAATATAATTGAGAGGTTGTCATTAATAATTTTATTGATATTATTTTAACACTAAATTAACACTTTGTTTGACTAATTAAAATCTATTTTAATGAAATATATTATAGCAATTGATATTGGAGGAACCACCTTTAAAACAGGATTATTCTCAGATTCTTTATCATTAATTAAATCCTCCAATGAAGATAAAATAAGGTACTATAATGGAAAAGAAGAAATAGTTAATGGTATTATAAACCAAATTGATAAATTAATAGAACAGAATAGTATCAATAAAATCGACATTAAAGGAATTGGAATTGCTTGCCCTGGACCACTTGATTCTAAAAATGGTATTATACTAGATACTCCAAATCTTCAAGATTTTAAAAATTATGAAATTGCAAATGACTTCTCAGAAAAATTTAATATAGATACATTCATAGAAAATGATGCAAATCTATTTTCTTTAGGAGAATGGTATTCTTCATATAGGAAGAAAGATGTGGTTATGGGAATTACATTAGGAACTGGATTTGGTGTAGGACTTATACTTAATGGAAAGATTTTTAAAGGTGGAAATGGATTAGCTATGGAATATGGTTCTTCTCCTTTTAAATGGGGTATTTGTGAAAAGAATGTATCGATTCGTTATCTTAGAAATAAAGCAAAACAGGTTTATGGAGAAGAAATAAGCCCAAGAATAATAGAACAATATTTCAAAGAAAACGATCAAAGAGCAATTGAAATATATAATGAGTATGGG
Organism: uncultured bacterium; assembly: GCA_964454465.1. GTDB lineage: Bacteria > Fidelibacterota > Marinisomatia > SCGC-AAA003-L08 > D37C17. The sequence continues at coordinate 877 of CAYVTK010000131.1, forward strand.
GAAAATTTAGGAACTGTTTTAAGTCATATAATTAATATGATAGATCCTCAAGTTATATCTATTGGCGGAGGTTTATCAAAAGCTTTTGATTGCTTTAAAAATGGAATGTTTTCTTCTATACGAAAACACACTTTTTCTCCTGATATTAACCATATTACGGTGTCTCCTAGCCAATCAGGATCAAAATCTACTATGTTGGGAGCTTCATTAATGGTTAAGAATATTAAAAATCTATAGATAGCCCCTGATAAGATGCGATGGTATTAACAAACTTTTTCTGAGCATTCTTTTCATTTAATTCCACTTGGTTATCATCGTAATCTGGAGAATGATGAAATAAAATAAGCTGTTTTACATCTGATGTTATTGCCACATCAACAGCTTGTTTCCAGCTGCTGTGTCCCCATCCTTTATATTGAGATAAATCATTAATACTAAAATGAGAATCATGAATTAGAATATCGCATTCTTTTGCAATAGCAACAACATTTGGATTTAAGCTGCCTTCAGGATGTTCGCAATCAGTAACATAGACAATTTTTTTATTTCCAGTATCTATTTTTAGAGAATTTGTTCCATTAGGGTGGGGGTGAAGAGAATAATAAATTTTAGTTTTATTTATATCAATTGATTCCTCTTGATCAGAACTCTCTGGCATCTCAATAAAATTAATATTTGCTTTATAAAGTTCTTTATCTACAGGCCAGAAATTTTTATTTGTTAGAATTTCAGATACTTGAGATATAGAAGTTTTTTTATTGTGCCCATAAATGTTAATTGTGTATTTGGGGTCATATAGAGGCTTGAAATAAAAAAACCCCATAATATGATCCCAGTGATAATGACTTAGAAAAATATTTATTTCTTTTGAATAAGAGGGGTCACTGATAATTTTGTCTCCTAGATTTCTTATTCCTGTTCCCATATCAAGAATAATTGTATCATTAAGAGTAGTTCTTATCTCTATGCAGGAAGTATCTCCTCCATATTTTACTTTATCTGCATCTGGAGTTGGATTTGATCCTCGAACACCCCAAAATTTAATATAGCCCTTATTCATATAATTAAGTAGATAATTTCTTTTATGTTATCTAATATATAATATAAAGTATATGTA
>CAYVTK010000131.1:2093-3789 GCA_964454465.1 uncultured bacterium
GCATTTGATACCCCTATTATCTATGGATTGACTTATTTTATTCGAAAGAAATTTGGGCTAAAGTTTGGAGAAGAAATTTCTTAATTATTCTAAAATGATGTTGATCATACTTATGATGTCAGGGACATCAATAAAACCATCTGTATTTAAATCTAGTTTATATTTTGTAAATAGATTACTATCATGTCCTCCAATATATATTATATGATTCATTAAGGATATTACATCGATAATATCTATAATGCCATCAAGGTTACTGTCTCCCCTAATTAAATTAACAGTAAAATCCCAATCACTTTTTCTTGCTCTATATGCATGAAAATCCGTTGGATATTCTAAATTAAATACAATATTTTTATCATAGTCAACTTCCATGATAAGGATTCCCACATCCATAATAAATGTTTCAAAAAAGAACCCCCAATTTATTAATGTGTTTTGATTTGGTAATCTTTGTACGCTGCCCATTGACATTGAAACAATGCTGTCGGGATGAGTGTATTCCCATATAAGGGTAGCTGTTTTATTGATTTCGTCAATTGCATATTCTACCGCTCTTGAAACCATAGGGGAATGTTGCGTCCCATTATCGAATAATGTAATATTCCCATTTTCAATACGTCTGACATCATGCTGTTTATTAAACCCATTTAATGGATCATTTATAAATGTAAATTCATTTAAAGGGCCACCCATAATCCAAATAATATCCCCAGTAGTTCTATCAATTTTAAAGACTTCATTGCTTGTTCTATTTGATAGTAATAGATTCTCATCATCATCAATTTCAATACTATTCCCATGCATGAATGTTATATCAGGCATTGTAAGGGGTATATCTGGATAATCATAAATAGATATGTGGTCAAGTGCATTCCAATTTAATATCAGATTATCATCAGCATCAAATTCTTGAATAATTAGTATATCTTTAATCAGCTGTGGAACTGGAAGTTCCAATTCAACCCAAGTTGAATCGTAGCATTGTAATATATAGCCTCCATTATCTAAAAGTCTTATATCGTGATAATCTGTAGTCCCATTAGTACACTGTAGAGTGTCAATTTCTGACATATTGCTATCTGTGATAATCCAAGATTTAGCATTTTTATCATAATATGATAATTTCCCATTATTTTCTCTAAAATCAAACCCTTGTTCTCCGCTACTCACATTCCAATGTAATGATAAATCAGGATTTAATATTCCCATATGAGGGTTGGTGCTTGACATAGAGTGGATAAATAGTTTTGATGGATATGGGGTTCCATGTATAGTAAAGTTATAGTTAGGATACGTAGCCCTTAATAAAGTAATTGGCAATATCATCAGCATTATTAATATTTGCATTTTGTATTTCATGGCTATAGTCTAACTAAAATTATTTAATATTCTTATTATTTTCAATTAATTGTTACTTATTGATACAATATATATATAGAAATTGTACATTTTTCTCCTTACAAAACAAAAAAAGTTGTGGATTATAATATATTTTTCACTATATTGTTATCCCGCCAGAAAGCGGGAGGATGATACTTTTATATAAAATTTAGCCTTGCATTAGATGCGTGATATATGTCACAAATCATTGGATGCTTTGGCCTTAAATTTTGTGTAGTTGTAATAAAGATTTGTAATATTGAAAAATGAAAAGTTAAATAATAACCCGAGGAGGAGTTAACATGAAAACATT